>CAMTWC010000020.1:0-41280 GCA_947085345.1 uncultured Gammaproteobacteria bacterium
CCATCCGGGTGAGACCGCTACGCACCCGCTGGCACGCCTGGTCGCGCGCCTGCCTTTGTCGCGCCTTCTTGCCTACCCTGGTAGGCCGCATCGTCGCTTCGCGGCAGACACGCGCCCAGACGCACCATCGGGCGCGTCCAACAGCCGTTTCTAGGTTCAATTTACCATTGGGGTGGCTGGCGCTTATGGCTGACTCCGCAGGTGCGCCGCGATTTCCTCCACCGACATGCGGCTGGTGTCGAGGACGGGCAGGGCGTGGCGTTCGAACAGCCGCTCGGCGGCGGCGAGTTCGTCGCGGCATTGTTCCAGGCTGGCGTAGCGGCTGCCGGGGTAGCGCGCCTGGCGGATGGCGGCGAGGCGTTCGGCCGACTGGGTCAGGGCCCGCAGTCGCGGCAGATGGTCGAGCAGGACGCCGGGCAGGCTGTCGTGCGCAAGATCGTCCGGGGTGAGCGGATAGTTGGCGACGCGCAGGCCGTATTGCAGCGCGAGATAGAGCGCGCTGGGGGTTTTGCCGACGCGCGAGACGCCGACCAGGATCAGGTCGGCCTGGTCCAGCCGTTCGGGGTTGAGGCCGTCGTCCAGGTTGAGCGAAAAGTTGACCGCGTCCATGCGCGCTTCATAGTTGTTCGTCATGCCGTGGGTGCGGCCGCCGCTGGGGGTGGCGACCTCGCCCAGCGCGGTTTCGAGCGCGGGCGCGATCAGTTCGAACACATCGAACAGCCTGAGGCCGGCATGACGGAACGGTGCGCGCAGCGCCGGGTCGGTCAGGCTGGAAAACACCAGTGCTGCGGGCGCGGCGGCAATGCGCGCGGCGGCGGCCTGCGCCTTGTCCGCGCTGTCGATGAAGGGCAGCGTAATCAGGCTACACTCGAGCTGCGGGAATTGTGCCAGCACGCTTTTGGCGACGGCTTCGACCGTCACGCCGGTGTGGTCGGACACGCAAAATACGCTGTAATCATGCATGGAGTTCACCTATGTCTGCTGACTATATTGTGCCGCTTGATGCGCTGACGATCGAGGATGTGCCGCGCGTCGGCGGAAAAAATGCCTCGCTCGGCGAAATGATCCGCAACCTGTCGGGTGCGGGGGTCAAGGTGCCGGGCGGCTTTGCCACCACGGCGCAGGCGTTCTGGGATTTTCTCGACCACAACGATTTGCGCGCGCGCATCCATGCCCGGCTGGCGGCGCTCGACGTGGCGGACGTGACGGCGCTGGCGCAGGCGGGGGCGGAAATCCGCGCCTGGGTCGAGGCGGCCGCCTTGCCGGCCGCGCTGGAAACCGGCCTGCGCGCCGCCTATGCCGCATTGGGCGACAGCGTGTCGGTGGCGGTGCGTTCCTCGGCCACCGCCGAGGACCTGCCCGACGCTTCGTTCGCCGGGCAGCAGGAAACCTACCTGCACGTGCGCGGCGAGGATGACTTGCTCACGTACGTGAAGAAGGTCTTCGCCTCGCTCTACAACGACCGCGCCATCGCCTACCGCGTGCACCACGGCTTTGCCCATGCAGACGTGGCGCTGTCGGCGGGCGTGCAGCGCATGGTGCGCTCCGATATCGCCTGCTCCGGCGTGCTGTTCACGCTGGACACCGAATCCGGCTTTCGCGACGTGGTGTTCATCACCGCCGCCTATGGCCTCGGCGAAACCGTGGTGCAGGGCTCGGTCAATCCGGACGAGTTCTACGTGCACAAGCCGAAGCTGGCCGAGGGCTTTCCCGCCGTGGTGCGGCGCGAGCTGGGCGAAAAAGCCGTCCGCATGGTGTGGCGCGACGGCAAGACCGTGATCGAGGACACGCCGGCCGATCTGCGGCGGCAGTATTCGCTGACCGACGCCGAGGTGCTGGAACTGGCACGCCAGGCGATGGCGATCGAAAAACACTATCAGCGCCCGATGGACGTCGAGTGGGCGAAGGACGGCGAAACCGGCGAACTCTTCATCGTGCAGGCACGCCCGGAAACGGTGAAGGCGCGCGCCAACGGCGGCGGCGAACGTTATGTGCTGGAAGCGATCGGCGAAGTGCGCATCAGCGGCCGCGCCATCGGCCAGAAAATCGGCGCGGGCGTGGTGCGGCTGATCGCCAGTCCGGCCGAAATGAACCGGGTGCAGCCGGGCGACATCCTGGTCACCGACATGACCGATCCCGACTGGGAGCCGGTGATGAAACGCGCGGCGGCGATCGTCACCAACCGCGGCGGCCGCACCTGCCACGCCGCCATCGTCGCGCGCGAACTGGGCATCCCCGCCGTGGTCGGCACCGGCGAAGCGACCGCGGTGCTCAAGGACGGCGAGACGGTGACGGTGTCGTGCGCCGAGGGCGACACCGGCAGGGTATACGCGGGCAGGCTGGCCTTCACGGTAGAGACGCTGGCGAGCGAAACCCTGCCCGAGCCGCCGGTGAAGCTGATGATGAACGTGGGCAACCCCGAGCGCGCCTTCGAATTCGCGCAGATCCCCAATCACGGCATCGGGCTGGCGCGGCTGGAGTTCATCATCGCGCGCATGATCGGCGTGCATCCGCTGGCGCTGCTCGACTACGCCGGCCAGCCGCCGGACCTGCGCGCCGAGATCGATGCGCGCACCGCAGGCTATGCCGACCCGGTGTCGTTTTACGTCGACAAGCTGGCCGAAGGCATCGCCACCCTGGCGGCCGCGTTCTGGCCGCAGCCGGTCATCGTGCGCCTGTCCGATTTCAAGTCCAACGAATACGCTAACCTGGTGGGCGGCGACCACTATGAGCCGAAGGAAGAAAACCCCATGCTGGGGCTGCGCGGCGCGGCGCGCTACGTGTCGGCGCTGTTCCGCCCGGCGTTCGAGCTGGAGTGCCGCGCGCTGAAAAAGGTGCGCGAGACGATGGGGTTCGGCAATGTCGAAGTGATGATTCCTTTCGTGCGCACGGTGGAGGAATGTGCGGCGGTGGTCGGCCTGCTGGCGGAAAACGGCCTCAAGCGCGGCGACCACGGGCTGCGGCTGATCATGATGTGCGAGATTCCCTCCAACGTGCTGCTGGCCGACGACTTTCTGCAGCTCGTCGACGGTTTTTCCATCGGCAGCAACGACCTCACGCAGTTGACTTTGGGGATCGACCGCGATTCCGGCCTGGTGGCCGAAGGCTTCGACGAGCGCAATCCGGCGGTGAAGAAACTGCTGGCCGAGGCCATCGCTGCCTGCAAACGCCACGGCAAATACATCGGCATCTGCGGCCAGGGACCGAGCGACCACCCCGACCTGGCGGAATGGCTGGTGGCACAGGGAATCGGCTCGATTTCGCTGAATCCCGATACGGTGGTGGCGACCTGGCGGCTCCTGCTGCGTCATTGAGCCGTCACCGGGGATGGAGTAGAATCCGCCATCACCCGCCCCCGCTCATAACATGACGAAGTATGTGTTTGTCACCGGCGGAGTGGTTTCTTCCCTCGGGAAAGGGATCGCCTCCGCCTCGCTCGCTGCGCTGCTCGAATCGCGCGGTATCCGTGTCACCCTGTTAAAGCTCGATCCGTACATCAACGTTGATCCCGGTACCATGAGTCCGTTCCAGCACGGCGAGGTGTTCGTGACCGACGATGGCGCGGAGACCGATCTTGATCTCGGCCATTACGAGCGCTTTTCCAGCGCGCGCATGAGCAGGCGCAACAACTTCACCACCGGCCAGATATACAAGTCGGTGATCGACAAGGAGCGGCGCGGCGACTACCTCGGCGGCACGGTGCAGGTCATCCCGCACATCACCGACGAGATCAAGCGCCATATCCGCGACGGGGCGGGCGACGCCGACGTGGCGCTGGTGGAAATCGGCGGCACCGTGGGCGACATCGAGTCGCTGCCCTTCCTGGAAGCGATCCGCCAGATGGGCTTCGAGGACGGCCCCGAAAACACCTGTTTCATCCACCTGACGCTGCTGCCCTACATCGCCACGGCCGGCGAGCTGAAGACCAAGCCGACCCAGCACTCGGTGAAGGAGCTGCGCGAAATCGGCATCCAGCCCGACATCCTGCTGTGCCGCGCCGACCGCGAGATTCCGCTGGACGAGCGGCGCAAGATTGCGCTGTTTACCAATGTGCGCCCGGAAGCGGTGATCGAGGTGCTGGACGCCGATTCGATCTACAAGATCCCGGCGATGCTGCACGACCAGATGCTCGACGAGATCGTCTGCCATAAGCTCAACATCCTGGCGCGCGCCGCGGATTTGAGCGTATGGAAGAATCTGGTGCATGCGCTGGAGCACCCGCAGCACACCGTCAACATCGCCTTTGTCGGCAAATACGTCGACCTCACCGAGTCCTACAAGTCGCTGTCGGAAGCGATGATCCATGCCGGCATGCACACCAGGAGCCGGGTGAAGATCCATTACATCGACTCCGAACAGTTGGAGACAACCGGTATCGACTGCCTGAAGGGCATGGATGCGGTGCTGGTACCCGGCGGCTTCGGCAAGCGCGGGGTCGAGGGCAAGATGGCCGCCATCCGCTATGCACGCGAGAACAAGGTGCCGTATCTGGGCATCTGCCTTGGCATGCAGCTCGCCGTGGTCGAATTCGCGCGCGACGTCGCCGGCATGGCGGACGCGCAATCGACCGAGTTCGATCCGGCGACCACCCATCCGGTGATCGGCCTCATCACCGAATGGCTGGACCGCACCGGCCAGGTCGAAAAGCGCAGCGAACAGTCGGACCTCGGCGGCACCATGCGCCTGGGCGCCCAGCCGTGCGAGCTGAAGGACGGCACGCTGGCGCGTGAAATCTATGGCGCGGACAGCATCACCGAACGCCACCGCCACCGCTATGAAGTCAACAATACGCTGCTGTCCGAACTTGAAGCGAAGGGGCTGGTGGTGGCCGGACGCGCGCCGGGTACCGGCCTGTGCGAAATGGTCGAGCTGCCGAGCACGGTCCATCCGTGGTTCGTCGCCTGCCAGTTCCACCCCGAGTTCACCAGCAATCCGCGCAACGGCCATCCGCTCTTCATTTCGTTCGTGAGGGCCGCGCTGGCGTACCAACAGGAGCACGCCAAATGAAACTGTGCCATTTCGAAGCAGGCCTCGACCAGCCGCTGTTTCTCATTTCCGGCCCCTGCGTGATCGAATCCGAGCAGCTGGCGATGGACACTGCCGGCACGCTCAAGGAAATGTGCGCGGCGCTGAATATCCCCTTCATCTACAAGTCCTCGTTCGACAAGGCCAACCGCTCGTCGACCCAGTCCTTCCGGGGCCTGGGGCTGGAAGAGGGGCTGCGCATCCTGTCCGAAGTGAAGGCGAAGATCGGCGTGCCGGTGCTGACCGACGTGCACGAAGACACGCCGCTCGCCGAAGTGGCCGCGGTGGTCGATGTGCTGCAGACGCCGGCCTTCCTGTGCCGCCAGACCAACTTCATCCAGAACGTCGCGCGCACCGGGCGTCCGGTCAACATCAAGAAGGGCCAGTTCCTGGCGCCGTGGGACATGCAGAACGTGGTCGACAAGGCGCGTGCGGTCGGCAACGAGCAGATCATGGTGTGCGAGCGCGGCGTCAGCTTCGGCTACAACACGCTGGTGTCCGACATGCGCGGCCTGGCGATCATGCGCAGCACCGGCTGCCCGGTGGTGTTCGACGCCACCCACTCGGTGCAGCAGCCGGGCGGGCAGGGCACGTCGAGCGGCGGCCAGCGCGAGTTCGTGCCGGTGCTGGCGCGTGCGGCCGTGGCCACCGGGGTGGCGGGGGTATTCGCCGAGACGCATCCGAATCCGCAATGCGCACTGTCCGACGGCCCAAATGCGTGGCCGCTCGGCATGATGAAGGAACTGCTGGAAACGCTGAAGGAAATCGACGCACTGGTGAAACAGCGCGGGTTTATTGAACACAAGTTGATGAAAATCTGATCCACGAATGTCCTCTGGCATTCGTGGATCAATGAACCAAGGAAGAAAAATTGAGCGCCATTATTGATGTCATCGCCCGGGAAATTCTCGACTCCCGCGGCAATCCCACTGTTGAAGTCGACGTGCTGCTGGAGTCCGGCGTGCTGGGCCGTGCCGCCGTGCCGTCCGGCGCCTCGACCGGCAGCCGCGAGGCGATCGAGCTGCGCGACGGCGACACGTCGCGTTACCTCGGCAAGGGCGTGCTGAAAGCCGTCGAACACGTCAACACCGAAATCTGCGAAGCCATCATCGGCCTCGACGTCGAGGACCAGGCCTTCATCGACAAGACCATGATCGAACTCGACGGCACCGAGAACAAGTCGCGTCTCGGCGCCAACGCGCTGCTGGCGGTGTCGATGGCGTGCGCCCGCGCTGCAGCCGAGCAGGCCGGCCTGCCGTTGTACCGCTATCTCGGCGGTGCCGCGCCGATGGCGCTGCCGGTGCCGATGATGAACATCATCAACGGCGGCGCGCACGCCAACAACAACATCGACATGCAGGAATTCATGATCATCCCGGTCGGCGCGCCGAGCTTCCGCGAAGCCCTGCGCTACGGCGCCGAAGTCTTCCATGCGCTGAAGAAGCTGCTGGATGATGCGGGCATGGCGACGACGGTGGGCGACGAAGGCGGCTTCGCGCCCAACCTGGAATCGCACGAGGCGGCGCTGAAACTGATCGTGCAGGCGATCGAGAAGGCCGGCCTGCAGCCCGGCATCGACGTCGCCATCGGCGTCGACTGCGCGGCGTCCGAGTTCCACAAGGACGGCCGCTACCACCTCGAATCCGAAAACCTGAAGCTGACCGCTGCCGAACTCACCGACTACCTGGCGGCCTGGTGCGACAAGTATCCCGTCATCAGCATCGAAGACGGCATGGCCGAGGGCGACTGGGACGGCTGGAAGCTACTGACCGACAAGCTCGGCAAGCGCGTTCAGCTGGTGGGTGACGACCTCTTTGTGACCAATACCAAGATCCTGAAGGAAGGGATTGACAAGGGCATCGCCAACTCCATTCTGATCAAGGTTAACCAGATCGGCACCCTGTCGGAAACCTTCCAGGCGATCGAGATGGCGAAGCAGGCGGGCTACACCGCGGTGATTTCGCACCGCTCGGGCGAGACCGAGGACACCACGATCGCCGACCTCGCGGTCGCCACCAACGCGTGCCAGATCAAGACCGGCTCGCTGTCGCGGTCCGACCGCATGGCCAAGTACAACCAGCTGCTGCGCATCGAGGAAGAACTCGGCGACACGGCGAGCTACCCGGGACGCGATGCTTTCCGCCAGCGAGGCTAACCCCATTGCGATCAGGCTGGTCGCGCGCATTCGCAGCCAGGGCCTGACCTGGCTGCTGGCGTCAGCGATCGTGTTGTTGCAGTACCCGCTGTGGCTGGGTGAGGGAGGATGGTTGAAAGTGCGTGAGCGTGCACAGAAAATCGAGTCCCAGCAGGCGCTGAACCAGCGCCAGCAGATCCGCAATGCCGGCCTTTTGGCCGAGCTTGGCGACCTCAAGCAGGGACGCGACGCCATCGAAGAGCGCGCGCGCAATGAACTGGGCATGATTGCGCCGGACGAATGGTTCGTCCGGGTGGCGTCTGCTCACGCCGTTCAGTCGGGAAAAACGAATGAGTGACTTGCAAATCGGGCTGTTGTTGATCGGTGCGGCCATTGTGGCGGGGGTGCTGCTGTTCAACTGGATTCAGGAACGCCGCTTCCGCAAGCAGGCCGATGCCGCCTTCCAGGCGCCGCTCGGCGACGCCCTGATGCAGCCCGGCGCAGTGCCGCGGGAGGCCTACAAGCGGATCGAGCCCGCGCTGCAGGAACCGGTCTTCGATGCCGCCCGGGCAAGCGAAATCGACGAGGCCAACGAGCCCCATATGTCTGTCGATGCTGACGTGCCGCAGGCCGAGGCCGCCCCCGTCGTCAAGACCGCACCTGCCGTGCCCCCCGCGCCTGTCATGCCGACCGCTGCTCCCACTCACCCGCGTCCGGCGGTGCCCGTTCCCCCGGCGCCGTACGACGAGCTGATCGAATACCGCATCCGTATCGGCAGCGATGGCGTGCTGGCCAGTGTGTTCGCCGATGCCTTCAATCACGCGCGCACGCTGGGCAAGGCCGTGCGCTGGGTTGGACTGCCGGTGGGCGCCGCGGAATGGGAAGATATCCAGCCCTGGCGCGACGTGCGTTACCAGCAGGTGGTGGTCACCATGCAGCTGGCCGACCGCAATGGCGCGGTGCAGGAAGACCAGCTGACTACACTGTGCGGCTTGCTCCAGGCCATGGCGCAGACCCACGCCCTGCGCATCGCGTGTGACGACATGGTCGATGCGCTGGAACGCGCGCAGGCGATCGACCGTTTTTGCGTCGATGTCGATGTCCTGATTGGCCTCAATGTCGTGGCGCGCGGCGAAGGCGCGGTGAACCTGACGCGCATCGAGCAGGCGGCGGAGGACAGCGGCATGGTGCTGGGCGACGGAATGTTCCAGCTGCTCGACAGCCGCGGCGAGCCGCTTTACGCCCTGTGCAACCATGATGCCGAGCCCTTCAGTCCCGAGGTGGTCGAGGGGCAGACTTCGCAGGGCGTTACCCTGCAGTTCGACGTGCCGCGCGTGCCGGATGGTCTCAAGGTGTTCGACGGCATGGTGGCGTTCGGCCGCAAGCTTGCCAATGAGGTCGGCGGCATTCTGGTGGACGACAACCTGCGCCCGCTGACCGACACCGGCATCGAAAAAATCCGTACCCAGCTCATGCACATCTACGAACGCATGGAAGCGCGCGGCGTGCCATCCGGTTCACGGCGGGCGCTGCGGCTGTTTTCCTGATGGCATCGTCCGGGGTGCAGGCGCGTGTCACCGCGCTGCGCCGGGAAATCGAGCGCCACAACTACGCCTACTATGTGCTCGACCAGCCGCTCATCCCGGATGCGGAATACGACCGGCTGTTTCGCGAATTGCAGGCGCTCGAAGCCGAACATCCAGAACTCCTTACTCTTGACTCGCCGACCCAGCGCGTCGGCGGCAAGCCGCTGGAGGGCTTTGCGCCGGTGCGCCATGCGGTGCCGATGCTGTCGATCCGCACCGAAACCGACACCGAGGCCAGCGGCGCGCGCGCCTTCGATGCCAGAGTGCGCAAGGAGCTGGGCCTCACGGAGGCCGATCCGCCGGTCGAGTATGCAGCCGAGCTGAAATTCGACGGCATGGCCATCAACCTGCGCTATGAACACGGCGTGCTGGTGCAGGCTGCCACCCGTGGCGACGGCGAGACGGGCGAGGACGTCACCCAGAATATCCGCACCGTGAAGGCTATCCCGCTGCGCCTGAATACCGAATCGCCCCCCGCCGTGCTGGAAGTGCGCGGCGAGGTGTTCATGCGGCGCGACGATTTCGAGCGCTACAACGCGAAGCAGCGCGAAGCCGGCAAGCCCACCCTGGTCAACCCGCGCAACGGCGCGGCGGGCAGCATCCGCCAGCTCGATCCGGCGATTGCCGCCCAGCGCCCGCTGTCCTTCTTTGCCTATGGTCTGGGCGAGGTGCAGGGCTGGAAGCGGGTGCCGGCCACCCACAGCGCCACGCTGGATGCACTGGAAAAGCTGGGGGTGCCGGTGTGCGCCGAGCGCGTCACCGGTCCGGGCGCGACAGCGCTTATCGCCTTCCACGACGACATTGCCGCGCGTCGCGATCAGCTTCCCTTCGACATCGACGGCGTGGTGTACAAGGTCAATCGCCTCGACCTGCAGCGTGAACTCGGCTTCCTCACGCGCGAACCGCGCTGGGCGGTGGCGCACAAATTTCCGGCACAGGAGCAGCTGACCACCGTGCTCGGCATCGAAGTGCAGGTGGGGCGTACCGGCGCGCTGACGCCGGTGGCGCGCCTGGCGCCGGTGTTCGTCGGCGGCGTCACGGTGACCAATGCCACTCTGCACAACCAGGACGAGATCGACCGCAAGGACGTTCGCGTCGGCGACACCGTGATCGTGCGCCGCGCCGGCGATGTGATCCCCGAAGTGGTCGCGACGGTGCTTGACAGGCGTCCCGTCCCCGAACCGCCGCGTTTCGATATCCTGCAGCGCTATCCCGTTTGTCCCGAGTGCGGCTCGCATGTGGTGCGGCTGGAAGGCGAGGCGGCGGTGCGCTGCACCGGCGGCCTGTATTGCCCGGCGCAGCGCAAGCAGGCCCTGCTGCATTTTGCCTCGCGCCGCGCCATGGACATCGAGGGGCTGGGCGACAAGCTGGTCGACCAGCTTGTCGATCGCGGCCTGGTGCGCACGCCCGCCGATGTGTACGGCCTGAGCCTGGAGGCGCTAGCGGGGCTGGAACGCATGGCCAAGAAGTCGGCAGCCAATCTGCTTGCCGCCGTCGAGGCCAGCAAGGCCACCACCTTGGCGCGCTTCATCTTCGCGCTGGGAATCCGGAATGTCGGGGAGACCACCGCCAAGGACCTGGCGAAGCATTTCGGCTCGCTGGACAGGCTGATAGCCGCGACCGAGACGGAGCTGCTCGCGGTGCGCGATGTCGGGCCGATCGTGGCGCAGTCGATCATCCAGTTTTTCGCCGAACCGCATAACCTGGAGGTGGTCAACAAACTGCGTGCCGCCGGCGTGCACTGGCCGGAATCCGAAGGCATGCAACAATCGGCGGGTATCCTTGCCGGCAAGACGCTGGTGCTGACCGGCACCTTGCCGACGCTGACGCGCGATGCCGCGAAGGAAAAGATCGAGGCGGCAGGTGGCAAGGTGGCCGGCTCGGTGTCGAAAAAAACCGACTACGTGGTGGCCGGCGAGGAAGCCGGCAGCAAGCTGGCGAAGGCGCAGGAACTCGGCGTGCCCATCCTCGACGAGGCCGGGCTGCTGGCCCTGCTGAAGCCGGGTGGCCATTCCGGGCAGCACACATTGGATTTCTGAACCAAAAAACCTTCAGGGAAGAGACATGCAAAAAGTCAGAAAAGCCGTATTTCCCGTCGCTGGTCTGGGCACCCGCTTTCTACCGGCCACCAAGGCCAGCCCCAAGGAAATGCTGCCGATCGTCGACAAGCCGCTGATCCAGTATGCCGTCGAGGAAGCGATGGATGCCGGCATCACCGACATCATCTTCATCAGCAGCCGCACCAAGCGCACCGTCGAGGACCACTTCGACAAGGCCTACGAACTTGAAACCGAGCTGGCGGCGCGCGGCAAGAATCGCGACCTGGAACGGGTGCAGTCGATCCGCCCGCCCGGCGTCAATTTCATCTACATCCGCCAGGCCGAAGCGCTGGGCCTCGGCCACGCGGTGCTGTGCGCGCAGCCGGTGGTCGGCAACGAACCCTTCGCCGTCATCCTCGCCGACGACCTGCTTGACGGCAGCCCGGCGGTGATGAAGCAGATGGTCGATCAATACGACTACTACCAGTGTTCGGTGCTGGGCGTGCAGCAGGTGGCACCCGAGGAAACCGCGTCCTATGGCATCGTCGACGCCAGCCCCATGGCCGAGCGCGTGTCGCGGGTGAACGCCGTCGTCGAAAAACCCAAGCCCGAAGATGCGCCGTCCACCCTCGCCGTGGTCGGGCGCTACATCCTCACGCCGCGCATCTTCCATCACATCCAGCATCTCAAGCCCGGCGCCGGCGGCGAACTGCAGCTTACCGATGCCATTGCCGCGCTGCTGAAGGAACAGCAGGTGCTGGCCTATGCCTTTGACGGCATCCGCTACGATTGCGGCAGCAAGCTGGGCTATCTGCAGGCCACGGTGGAATATGCGCTGAAGCACAGCGAGGTCAGCGAGGATTTCGCGGCATATCTGAAGCAGCGCATCTGCTGAGTCCCGTTCGCTCGGCGGGGCGGGTGCCTCGGCAGGGGCGCTGCAGAAAGCGGGTACGGAAATGGGCGGGGAACGGTACGCGCGCTCAAGGCGCGTACATGGCGCCTGCCAAAATCGGCGACAGCGCCGACCCTCGTAGCCAGGCCTCCAGCTTCTCGGCCGGCATCGGCCTGCCCATGAGGTAGCCCTGCGAGGAATCGCAGCCGAGCATGCTGAGGAGGTCCCAGACGCCCCGGGTTTCCACCCCTTCGGCTACGACCTTGAGCCCCAGGTTGTGCGCGAGATCGATGGTGGAGCGCACGATCACGGCGTCGTTCTCGTTGTTTTCCATATCCGTCACAAAGGATTTGTCGATTTTCAGTTCGTCTACCGGCAGGCGCTTGAGATAGGCGAGCGAGGAGTAGCCGGTGCCGAAGTCGTCGATCGCAATCGTCACGCCCATGCGGTCGAGTTCGGTGAGTATGCTCAGACCGTCGCTGGGATTGGCCATCACCGCACTCTCGGTGATTTCGAGGGTGAGTTGCCCGGGGGGGATGCCGCTCTCGGCAAGCAGGTCGTGAATGTCGGCGGGCAGCATCATGTCGTGCAGGTTGCGCGCGGAGAGATTGACTGCCATGGTCAGGGCGTGGCCCTGTTGACGCAGGGCGGCCAGTTGCTGCAATGCGGTCTTGAGCACCCAGTGGGTAAGCGGGCCGATCAGGCCGGCTTCTTCTGCCAGCGGGACGAAATGGTCCGGCCCGAGGAAACCGCGCTGCGGATGATCCCAGCGCACCAGCGCCTCGAGCCCCACCACGCGCTGACTGCGGTGGTTGACTTGCGGCTGATAGTACAAGCACAACTGGTCCGACTGGATGGCCTCGCGCAACTCGCTCTTGAGCGAGAGATCGTTGCAGTTGGTGTGATCCAGTTCCGGCGTATAGAGCGCGTAGTCCTTGCCTGAGCGTTTCGCCGCATACATCGCGATGTCGGCGCAACGCAGCAGCCCGTTGGCATCGCTGCACTGGGCGGGATACAGCGAGACCCCCAGGCTTGCGCTGATGTCGATGCTCTGGTTTTTCCAGTGAAAGGGCTTGTCCAGGCAGGCGAGAATCTTTTTCGCAATGATCGGGAGATTCTTCGGGCTCAGGTCGTGGATCAACAGGACGTACTCGTCGCCGCCCAGCCGGGCCACGGTGTCCACAGAACGGACCGTCTCCTTCAAACGCCGCCCGGCTTCCCGCAGCAGTTCGTCGCCGACGTAATGGCCCAGGGTGTCGTTGACTTCCTTGAAACGGTCCAGGTCCAGCAGCGCCACCCCAAACGAGGTATGCATGCGCTTGGACACTTCAATCTCGTGCTCGAGTTGCTTGTGCAGCAGGGTGCGGTTGGCCAGGCCGGTAAGCGGGTCGTACATGGCCTGGCTAGCGAGTTGTTTCGCCTGGCGTGTCACCCGCTGGCTGACAACCCAGGCAATGGCCATCCCCATCATCAGCGCCAGCGTGCCCAGCCCCAGTATCAGGTTGCGCACGCGCGCATAGGATGCTTCTGCATTGCGCACGGCGGCTGCCGTCTGCTCCCGCTGCAAGTCCAGCAGGACGCCGACCTGTTCCGCGATGGCGCGCTGCCGGGGCATCGCCACGCTGCGGATGCGTTCGAATATTTCCTGCTGGTTGTCGCCAAAAATGGACATTTCAACCACCGCCTGCACTTCGGGTTGTGCCTCGCGGGTCAGTTCGAGGATGTGGGCAAGGATGCGCCTTTCTTCGGGACTGAGCGGCATGCGTTCGAGACGCTCGCGCGCGCCCATGTAAATGGTGCCTTGCGTATTGAAGCGCAGAACCTCGGCGTCCTTTTCGAACGGGTCGGTGTGGATGGGCAGGGCGTGCATGGAGAGCGCGCGCTCGCGCAGCGCACTGTGCATCACCGTCGCAAGCTCGGTCTTGACGTTGTTGTTCTGGGCGATGTCCTTCAGGCGCTGGTTGGCTTCGGCCATGTAGCGCAGGCCGGTTGCGCCAAGCGCGACCATCAGGGCAAGCACGACGACAAAGCCGATCCCGATCCGGACCCCCATTCCCAGGGGCTGAGTGCGCTGATTCATCTGTTAAATGGGCGCTCCGTGTTTATTTGATTGAATCCAGGCATAAGCCCTGTTTATCGGATGGATGTGGGCATACTTTAAAACTGGACTGGTGTCGGTGGAGGGCTACGACCCCTGAAGTGTCGTGCCATGCTGCCAGACTGCGGCTTCCATCGCATCGCCCGCAGCCATCCCCTGGCCCAGCAGCGCAACCAGCATGCCGGTGAGGCGGTCGCCGGAGCCGGCCTGGGCGAGCCAGGGGCCGCCGCTGGTGTTGATGGCATAGCGGCCGCCCGGGTGGGCGATCACGGTGCCGGCGCCTTTCAGTGCGACGTGCGCGCGATACTGGGCGCTCAGACGATGCGCGGCTCCGATGCGGTTCGCCTGGATGCCGGCACTGTTTGCGCCGAGCAGGCGCGCAGCCTCGCCGGGGTGGGGGGTGAGCAGGGTGGGGCGGTCGCGGCGGGCGGCGAGGACGGCCAGCTCGGGGTCGCCGGCCAGCAGATTGAGTGCGTCGGCATCCAGCACCAGCGGGCAGGGCGCAGCGAGGGCGGCTTCCAGCAACGCGCGTGCGCGCGGACTCTGGCCCAGTCCGGGACCGATCGCCAGCCCGTCCAGCCGCGCGTCCGCTAATGTCTCCGGTGCGGCAAACATCAGGCGCGGCTCGAGGTAATCGACCACGATGCGCTCGTCCAGCGTGCCCAGGGTCACGCTGCCCGCGCCTTGCCGTAGCGCCGCGCGCCCGGCGATCAGGCAGGCGCCCACCATGCCGCTGCTGCCGCCGATGATGCCGACATGGCCGAACTGGCCCTTGTGGCTGTTGCGCGCGCGTGCGGGCAGGCGATGGCGGCTTTCCAACTGGGTCAGGGCAATGCCGGATGGGGCGGACAGATCGGCCGGGTCGATTCCAAGCGGGTCGAGGTGCAGCTCGCCGGCGAAATCGGGGCCGTCGGCGGTGAGCAAACCCGGCTTGAGACCGATCAAGGTGAGGGTGTGGTCGGCGCGCAGGGCGCAGCCGCACACCCGGCCGCTGTCGGCGTCGAGGCCGCTCGGCACGTCGAGCGCCAGTTTCGGGCAGTTCAAGGCATTGGCCTGCGCAATCCAGTGCGCGTCTTCGCCGCCGATGTCGCGGTGCAGGCCGACGCCGAACAGGCCGTCGATGACGAGGCTGAAGCGCTGCGACGGCGGGATGTCCGCCACGACCGCGCCGCCGCTTTCACGCCAGGCGGCCCAGGCGCGCGCCGCATCCGGCGGCAGGCGTGCAGGGTCGGCCCGGCTGACGGCCACCACGCGGCACCCCTGGGCGGCAAGCAGGCGCGCTGCGACCAAGGCATCGCCGCCATTGTTGCCGGGACCGGCCAGGATCAGGACGGGATCCCCCGATTCGTTGCCCAGCATGCCGGCCAGTTCGGCGGTGGCGGCGCCTGCGCGCTCCATCAGCGATATGGCGGGATGGCTGTCGGCCCATTGCCGGTCGATTGCCCGGATATCGGTGGCCGTGAACAGCGGGGGCGAGACGAGAGAAAAGGGGTCGATCGGCATGGGGGAGGGCCGTGTCCCGGCGGTCGCGTAAGGAACCCCATCTTAATCCCAAGGCTGTGTGATTGAGCGTGCATGGGGCGGGGGAGGCTGGTTGAAAATAACCACCGTGCTCAGGCCTTCAGTGACGCCTCTGAATCGTCGTTAATGGGCGACCGAATCCCCCGCAACCAAGACAAGGAAGTTGAAATGCGTAGACGTAGCTTTCTGGCAGGCCTGACGATTCTTCCCGCGCTGCCGCTGGTGGCGCACGCTGCCAAGGGCACCCTGAGCATCGGAATTTACCCAGGTACCGGCAAGGCCGATATCGTGATGGGGGATTTTCGTGCCTATGCAATGCCTTTTGCGCAGGCGCTGGGCGCCGCCATGAATGCACAGCCCAAGCTCACCCTGTTCCGCAGCATTCGCAGCGTGATGGGGTCACTGAAGGGCGGCCGGCTGGATCTTTATTTCGTCCCGCCTTCGGTGGCGGTTGCCGTGCTCGACCACGATTATTCGCCCGTCGCCCGCGTGCGCGATCAGGCCACGGGGGGGCTGGTTCGCCGCAAGGGGGTGGCCGTGAACGCGGTTGCCCTGACCGAGAAGGAGTCCTGGCTGGACGTGATGGCGCGCCATACGCTCAAGCAAAACAAGATCGAGGGCTTGAAGATCTACAATTTCAAGACGCAGGAGGATGTGGTCCTGTCCATGCAGCGCGATTATGCCCAGGCCGGCAGCCTGCGCAGCAAGCTTGCCAATGAAATGATCGCAAAGGACGAGTACGAACTCTGGCATCCCCTGCCGACCACGCCGGATTTCACGCTGATGGCGAGCAACCGCCTGAGCGCAGCCGAGCAGAACCGGCTGGGCGCGGCGGCCGTCGCCCTCAGTCCCGCTGCCATTCAGTCGCTGCAGCAGACCATCCACAGCAAGGTCACCGGCTTTGTGATCGACAAGGAGGCGGATTACAAGACCATCAAGCAGGCGATGAGAGAAGCCTGGTACTGAACCCCGTCTGTCGAGCGTGGAGGTGAACTTGCGCTTCGCATGGCCTAAATTTAAAGCATTCGCTCATTTGAGGAGATACCACATGAAAACCCAGCATCGCACCCCGGCGGGGGGGCTGGTGGCGCAATGTTCCGATGAGGCAGCCTGCACGCCCGTGACCTGTGCCGTCTGCCTGAAGGAAATCCCCGCCGATGCCGTCAAGCTCACCGATGCGCAGGATTACGTCCACTATTTTTGCGGGCTCGACTGTCTCGATCTCTGGCGCAAACAGGCGGAAACGCGCCGCAGACAGTCCGGCTAGCGACGCCTTGATCGGCTAAAATAGCGCCTTTGCCCGCTTGCAAAGACGCACATGTCTGCCATCGCCTCCCTTCCCGGCGCCGCCGCGCTGTCCCCGTTCCGTCTCGATAAAATCCGCCGCGAGGCCGCGCAGCAGGGCCTGAACCTGGGCACGCTGGCAGCGCGCCACTGGCATTTTCTGGAGCTGGACGCCGCGCTCGACACCGCGCAGATGCGCCTGGTCGAACAGGCGCTCGATTACGGCACGCCGACCGCTGCGCCGACCGCCGCCGACCCGCTGATCCTCGTTACGCCGCGTCCCGGCACCATCTCGCCGTGGTCGTCGAAGGCCACCGACATCCTGAAAAACTGCGGCCTCGCCGGCTTCAGGCGGATCGAGCGCGGCGTCGCCTTCCTTGTGCTGGACGCGGCCGGCCAGCCGCTGTCGTCCGAGGCGAAGTCGCGCCTGCTGCCGCTGCTGCACGACCGCATGACCGAGGCGGTGCTGACGCTGGCCGACGTGGACCAGCTGTTCCGCCACGTGCCGCCGCGCGAGCTGGCTCGCGTCGACGTGCTGGGCGGCGGACGCCCGGCCCTGGAAGCGGCCAACACGAGCCTGGGATTGGCGCTGTCGGACGACGAACTCGATTACCTGGTGGAGAACTTCGTCCGCATCGGGCGCAATCCCACCGACGTCGAGTTGATGATGTTCGCGCAGGCCAATTCCGAGCACTGCCGCCACAAGATTTTCAACGCGTCGTGGGTGATCGACGGCGCGGCGCAGGCGAAGTCGCTGTTCGGCATGATCCGCGACACCCACGCCGCCCACCCGGAGGGCACGGTGGTGGCGTATTCGGACAATTCCTCCGTCATCGAAGGCGCGCAGATCGACCGCTTCTATCCGCGCGCCGACGGCAGCTACGCCTACAGCAGCGAGTTGACCCACGTGCTGATGAAGGTGGAAACGCACAACCACCCGACGGCGATCTCGCCTTTCCCGGGCGCAGCCACCGGCAGCGGCGGCGAAATCCGCGACGAGGGTGCGACCGGCATCGGCTCCAGGCCCAAGGCCGGTCTGTGCGGGTTTTCGGTCTCCAATCTCAACATTCCCGGCTTCGAGCAGCCGTGGGAGGCGGGCGCCTACGGCAAGCCCGAGCGCATCGTCACCCCGCTTGCGATCATGCTCGAAGGCCCGATCGGTGCGGCGGCGTTCAACAACGAATTCGGCCGCCCCAACCTGGCGGGCTATTTCCGCACCTTCGAGGAAACTGTGGCCGGGCAGCGGCGTGGCTATCACAAGCCGATCATGCTGGCGGGCGGCGTCGGCAGCATCCGTGCTGACCATGTGAAGAAGAAAATGCTGCCGGTCGGCACGCTGCTGATCCAGCTCGGCGGCCCCGGCATGCTGATCGGTCTCGGCGGCGGCGCCGCCTCGTCGATGGACACCGGCGCCAACGCTGCCGACCTCGACTTCGATTCGGTGCAGCGGGGCAACCCGGAAATGGAGCGGCGCGCGCAGGAAGTCATCGACCGCTGCTGGCAGCTGGGCGAGGCGAACCCGATTCTCTCGATCCACGATGTCGGCGCCGGCGGCCTCTCCAACGCGCTGCCCGAACTGGTGCACGGCGGCGGCCGCGGCGGCCGCTTCGAACTGCGCGCCGCGCCGTCGGAAGAGTCCGGCATGTCGCCGCGCGAAATCTGGTGCAACGAGGCGCAGGAGCGCTATGTGCTGGCGATCCCGCCGCAGCGCCTCGCCGAATTCCGCGCCATCTGCGAGCGCGAGCGCTGCCCGTTTGCGGTGCTGGGCGAGGCGACCGAAGAGAATCACCTTTTGGTGACCGACAGCCATTTCCAGAACGCGCCGGTGGACGTGAGCCTCGACGTGATCCTCGGCAAGCCGCCCAAGATGACGCGCGACGTCGTCCATCAGGCCGCCGTTCCGGCGCCGCTGACGCTCGACGGCATCGACCTCAAGGACGCCGTCTACCGCGTGCTGGCGATGCCGGGCGTGGCGTCGAAGATGTTCCTGATTGCCATCGGCGACCGCAGCGTCGGCGGGCTGACCGCGCGCGACCAGTGCGTGGGGCCGTGGCAGGTTCCGGTGGCCGATTGCGCGATCACCCTGGCCGGCTACCAGACCACGCGGGGCGAGGTGTTTTCCATCGGCGAGAAGGCGCCGCTCGCGCTGATCGACGCACCGGCATCGGGGCGCATGGCGATCGTCGAGGCGGTCACCAACCTGGCCGCCGCGCGCGTCGAGGGCCTCACCGAGGTCAAGCTGTCGGCCAACTGGATGGCGCCGGCCGGTCACCCGGGCGAGGATGCCGCGCTGTTCGATACTGTCTCGGCGGTCTCGAATTACTGCCAGGCGCTGGGCGTCTCCATCCCGGTCGGCAAGGATTCGATGAGCATGAAGACCGTGTGGCAGGCCGGCGACGAGAAGAAGGCGGTGACCTCGCCGATCTCGCTGGTGATCTCCGCCTTCGCCAACACCCCCGACGCGACCGCTCACCTCACGCCGCAGCTGCGTTTGGACGCGGGCGATACCGATCTCGTGCTGATCGACCTGGGACTGGGCAGGAACCGCCTCGGCGCATCGAGCTTCGCCCAGGCCTACAAGCAGGTGGGTGACCGCTGCCCGGATGCGCCAGCGGCCGCGGCGCTCGCCGCGTTCTTCGATACCGTGCAGGCGCTCAACGCTGCGGGCAGGCTGCTGGCTTACCACGACCGTTCCGACGGCGGCCTGTTCGCTGCCCTCTGTGAAATGGCCTTCGCCGGCCATTGCGGGGTGGACCTCGACGTCGACGAGTTGTGCCTCGACCAGGTTCGCCACGAAGTCGAGGACGAAGGCCTGCCGGAACCGGAAAAACTGGATGAGAGCGGCTATTCCGCGCGCATTTTCAACGTGCTGTTCAACGAGGAGGCCGGCGCCGTGCTGCAAATCCGCCGCGCCGACACGCAGGCGGTGATGCAGGCCTTCTTCGACGCCGGTCTGCGCGGCGAGTTTTACGCCATCGGCCAAGTGAATGGACTCGACCGCGTGCGGGTGCTGCGCGAAGGCAAGCCGATTCTGGACGAGGCGCGCACCTATCTGCAACGTGCCTGGGCGCGCACCAGCTACGAAATGGCGAAGCTGCGCGACAACCCGGCCTGCGCCGAGCAGGAATATGCCAGTCACGCCGACGCCGGCGACCCCGGCCTGCGCTATGCGCCAAGCTTCGACGTCAATGCCGACATCGCCGCGCCCTACATCGCAAGCGGCAGGCGCCCGCGCATTGCGGTGCTGCGCGAGCAGGGCGTCAACGGCCAGGTCGAGATGGCCGCCGCGTTCGATGCCGCCGGTTTTGCCGCGGTCGACGTGCACATGAGCGACATCCTGTCCGGCCGGGCCAGCCTCGCCGACTTCACTGGACTCGCCGCCTGCGGCGGCTTCAGCTACGGCGACGTGCTGGGTGCGGGCGGCGGCTGGGCCAAGTCCATCCTGTTCAACCCGCGCGCGCGCGACCAGTTCGCGGCCTTTTTCGGACGCGCCGATACCTTCGCGCTGGGCGTGTGCAACGGCTGCCAGATGATGAGCCAGCTGCACGACCTGATTCCCGGGGCAGCGGCCTGGCCGCGCTTCGAGCGCAACCTGTCGGAGCAATTCGAGGCGCGCTTCGCGCTGGTGGAGGTGCTGGCATCGCCGTCGATTTTCTTCGCCGACATGGCGGGTTCGGTGATGCCGATCGTGGTGTCGCACGGCGAAGGCCGGGTGGATTTCCGCGATCCGGCGCATGCCGGGCAGGCGCACGCCACCTTGCGTTACGTCGACCACCGCGGCGCACCGACCGAGACCTATCCCCTGAACCCGAACGGCTCGCCCGGCGGGCTGACCGGCTTCACCACCGCGGACGGCCGCTTCAGCATCCTGATGCCGCATCCGGAGCGCGTGTTCCGCGCCGCGCAGCTGTCGTGGAAGCCGGATGGCATGGCCGGCGCGGCCCCGTGGCTGCGGATGTTCCGCAACGCGCGGCGTGCGGTTGGGTGATGCGCGCCGTCTATGCGAAAATAATGGGCTTTGCCGTATTGAGCCCGGCTGTGCCGGGCTAATTCTCCAGCCATGAATGCACCCGAAAACCTCTTGACGGATGACCACCTGCGCGCGCAGGTCAAACTGCTGGGCACCCTGCTGGGTCAGGTGCTGCTGCAGTTTGCCGGCGAAGACGTGTTCGAGGCCGTGGAAACCCTGCGGCGCGGCTTTGCCGAATTGCAGCAGCAGGAGGATCAGCAGCGCCGCACCGAGTTGATGGCGATGATCGACGCCATGCCCGCCGGCAAGGTGGAGCTGGTGGTGCGCGCCTTCTCCAGCTATTTCATGCTGGTCAACGTGGCGGAAGAGAGCTTCGCGCACCGCAACCGCCGCCGCCTGCTGTCGCACGGCATGGCGCTGTGGGAGGGGTCGTTCGACCGCACCCTGGGCGATCTCAAGGCGCAGGGCATTTCGGTGAACACCCTGCAGGGCATGCTCAACCGGCTGCACTTTGCGCCGGTGTTTACCGCGCATCCGACCGAAGCGCGTCGCCGCGCGGTGATGGAAGGCATGCGCCGGATATTCCTGATTTGCGACCAGATGTACAGCCCGACGCTGGGGGTGAACGACCAGCGCGAACTGGAGTCGCGGCTGGCCGCGGAAATCCAGGTGATGTGGCGCACCGATGAGCTGCGCAGCGCCAAGCTGGAAGTGCGCGACGAAGTTCGCAACGGCCTGTATTACGTGCGGGAAAGCCTGTTCGAGGCGGTGCCGAAGGCGTATCAGTATTTCGAGAAGGCCATCCGCAAGCACTACGGCGCGAATGCCGACGGCGTGGGCGTGGTGGAGGTGCCGAGCTTCATCCGCTTCGGTTCGTGGATCGGCGGCGACCGCGACGGCAACCCGTTCGTGACGGCGGACGTCACCGAATGGACGGTGCACCGGCAGATGCAGGAAGCGCTCGACGAGTACCGTTCGCGGGTGCTGGAATTGCGGCAGACGCTCACCCACAGCAGCGACTGGTGCACCCCTTCCGCGCCCTTTCTGGCGCGCCTGGCGGAATACGAGGACGCGTTCGGCGAGCAGGTGTTCCGCGGCACCGCCGTGCAGATCTACAGCCGCGAACCCTACCGCCGGATGGCGGCGATGATGCTGGCGCGGCTGGATGCGAACCTCTCCTACGTCCACCAGTGCCTGGCCGATGTGCCGAGCTTTACCCCGCATCTGGCGTACGAGAACGCCGCCGCCTTCCTCGACGACCTGTATCTGCTGCGCGACTCGCTGATCAGCCACGGCGACCGCATCGTCGCCATGCAGGGGCTGCAGGCGCTGATCCGGCTGGTCGAGAGCTTCGGCTTCCATCTGCTGCAGCTCGATATCCGCCAGGAGTCGACGGTGCATACGCGCACGGTCGCTGCCGTGCTGCGGCAGATCGATGCCGATTTCGATTACCTGGGCGCACCGGAAACCGAACGCCTGCAGCGGCTGGCCGCCTGGATCGGCCACATCGACCCGATCGGCGTCAACGACGCCGTCCTCGACGACGAGGCGCGCGAGGCGCTCGCGGTGTTCCGCCGCATGGCCAAGCTGCAGGCCGAGGTGGGCGATGAGGCCTTCGGCGCCTATGTGATCTCGATGACGCACAGCGCCTCCCACGTCATGGAAGTGATGCTGCTGGCGCGGCTGGTCGGCCTGTGCGGCCACAACGGGGGCAACTGGTTCTGCCGCATCCAGGTGGCGCCGTTGTTCGAGACGGTGGACGACCTGCAGCGCAGCCAGGCCATCCTCGACCAGTTGCTGTCCAACAAGGTCTACCGCTCGCTGATCGCGGCCGATGGCAATCGCCAGGAGGTCATGCTGGGCTATTCCGATTCGTGCAAGGACGGCGGCATCCTGGCATCGAACTGGAACCTCTATCAGGCGCAGCTTTCCATCATCGCGCTGACCCAGCGCTACGGCGTCGCATGCCGCCTGTTCCATGGCCGCGGCGGCACCGTCGGCCGCGGCGGCGGCCCCACCTACGAAGCGATCCTGTCGCAGCCGCCCGGCACGGTCAACGGCGAGATCAAGTTCACCGAGCAGGGCGAGATGCTGTATTACAAGTACAGCAACCCCGAAACCGCCAACTACGAAATCGGCATGGGCGCGACCGGCCTGCTCAAGGCCAGCGCCACCGCGCTGGCGCATTGCGAAGTGCATTATCCGCAGGCCTATCTCGACTGGATGCGCGACATCGCGGCGGCGGGCGAGACGGCCTACCGTGCGCTGATCGGCACGCCGGGCTTCATCGACTATTTCTACGAGAGCACGCCAGTCACCGAGATCGGCCTGCTCAATATCGGCAGCCGGCCATCGCATCGCAAGAAGGCCGACCGCTCGCTGGCGTCGATCCGTGCCATTCCGTGGGTGTTCGGATGGGCACAGTCGCGCCATACGCTACCCGCCTGGTACGGCATTGGCAGCGCGTTGAAGGGCTTCATCGACAGCCAGCCGGATGGGCTCGCGCATCTGCAGGCGATGTGCCGCGAGTGGCCATTCTTCCGCGGCCTGTTGTCCAACGTGCAGATGGCGCTGACCAAGGCCGACATGGAAATCGCCGAGGAATACGCGCGCCTGTGCGACCACCCCAACACCATGGCGATCTACCGCGCGATCGCGGACGAATATGCGCTCACCGTGGCCGGGGTCAAGCAGGTCGCGCAGATCGGGAATCTGCTGGAAGACAACCAGACGCTGGCCCTGTCGATCTCGCGCCGTCGCCCCTACATCGACCCCATCAACCACATCCAGGTGCGGATGCTGAAACGCTACCGCACCGACAGCGTGTGGGAAGCCGAGCAGGATTCGTGGCTGACGCCGCTGAAGCGCTCGATCAACGCCATTGCCGCCGGGATGCGCAACACCGGCTGATCACGGGCGTGACGCTATGACCATCCCATCCCCCAACCAGCCGAGGCGGCGCGCGCTGATCGTCTCCATCGGCGTGAATGTCGTGCTGCTGTTGCTGGTGTGCGGACTGCTGCTGTATGCCTTCATGCTCAATGTCGACCTCGGCGAAGTGAAGCGGCGCTTGTCGAAGGAAGTCGAAACCCGCCAGCAAACCGAACGCTACCTGATCGAGGCGCGCAACCGGCTGACCGACAGCCAGCGCGAAATCGAGCAACTCAAGGCGCAGCTGAGCTACAAGGAAAGTGATTATCAGGCGGCGACTTCAGCCAAGCCCGCGTTGCCGGTGGTCGTCAGCTTCCGCTCGTCGATTCTGGGCAGGGGCCTGGTTGCGGTGTTCGAGAACACCAGCGATCGCTATCTGACCGTGGCGCTGTCGGTGCGCAACCCCACGCTATCCACCGCCAAGCGCTTCAGGCTTGAACTCGATCCGAGGTCCAGCACCGACTTCGGCCACATGGAAGGCTGGCAGTTTGCCTCGGGCGACGAGTTGGGCCTGTACCACGATGAGTTCGGCGCGCTCAGGCTGACGGCGCCTTAAGCGGCCTGCGCGCGCGCAGGCCGAGCAGGGCAGGCATCAGCAGCAGCTCGAACAGCTGGCCGGCGAACAGGCCGACCGCGCACAGCATGCCGAAATGCGCGGTGGGGCGGAAGTCGGACAGGCCCAGCAGGCTGAACTGCGCAATCAGGATGACCGAGATCGCGATCACCGCGCGGCCCGAGCTTTCCACGCTGCGGATAATGGCGAACACCGGGCTGACGCCGCGCTGGATGCGGTGCAGGTAGCCGTGATAGAGATGGATGGTGTCGTCCACCGTAATGCCGAGAATCACGCCTGCGATCAATACGGTCGCCACGTCGAGCGCGATCCCGGTCGCGCCCATCACCACGAAAATGAAAAACAGCGGCGCCAGGTTCGGCACCAGGCAGATCAGCGCGCCGCGCACCGAGCGGAACAGCAGGGCCATCAGCAGCAGGATCTGCAGGAAGGCGGACGAGAAGCTCTTGATCTGGCCCTCGACGATGCGATCCTCCTGGTCGGAAAACAGTCGTCCGAAACCTGCCATCTCGGTGTGGACCCCGGCGATCGGCTGCGCGCGCAGATGCGCCTCGATCCGCGCGATCACCTTGCCGATTTCGTTGGCGCCGTGAACATTGAGATTGAGGGCGATGCGGCCGCGCTGGAATTCGCGGTTGACCAGTTCATACAAATCCTTGCCGTCGTAGATCAGCAGCAGCTGCTCGACCAGCCTGCGGCTGGTCGGCAGGGCGTCGTCGCCGCTGAAGGCGCGATTCATTTCCTCGATCACTTCGACCAGCGAAAAGCTGCGATCGATTTCCGGCTGTTGCTCAAGCCAGGTCTGCAAGGCCTTGATCTGCGCCAGCGTGGCGGGATCTTTCAGGCTGTCGCGCGCCTCGCCGGTGAGCACGATTTCCATCGTGGTCACGCCGGACAGCTTCGCCTCGACCCGGTCGGTGCTGCGGCTGATGCTGTGATCGGGCGCAAAAAACTCGATCAGGTTGGATTCCACTTTCAGCTGCATGGCGAGCGGAATGGCGGCCAGCACCAGCATAAGCGTCCCGATCAGCACGGCCCGGGCGTTGCGCAGGCTGAATACCGCGATGGCCGCAGCGATATGGCGCGCACGGGCGAGGCCGGAGCGGCGGCGCGGCCAGCGCGGCGTGTCCCATTTCAGCAGAATCGGCGGCACCAGGATGAACACCACCAGAAACACCATCAGCGTGCCGATCGCGCCGGACAGGCCGAAGCCCTGCACCGGCGGAATGTCGACCCACAGCAGGCTCAGCAGCCCGGCGCCGGTTGTCAGTACATTGAACAGGCCCGGTACGAAGGTTTCGGACAGCGCACGCGCGATGCGTTGCGGGCGCGACAGCAGCGCAATGCGCCCGCGCTGGATGGCGGCATACAAATGCAGCAGCGTCGCCGTGGTGTAGGCGGCCATGAGGGTGGGAATCATGGCGGTGATCGGCGTGTAGGGCTGGCCGACCGCAACGATGCCCGCCACGCTGACCCCGACGACCGCGCCCATTGCCAGGCCGCCGACGATCATCGGCCGCACCCGCCCGACCACCCACCACATCAGCGCCAGGCCGATGACGACGGTCAGCGGAATGAAAATCGCGCTGTCGCGCCAAAGCGAGCGCAATTCCTCGACGGTCTGCGCGACGGTTCCGGCGGTGGCGGTCTGGTAGGCGTCGAGTTTCTCGGCGCGGATGGCGGCATCGAGCGCGACCGCGATGTCGCGGCGTGCGAGGCTTTCCTTCAGCACCTTGGGCCGCACCACCAGCGCAACGGCGCACCCATCCTTGGAGACGAGCGTCCCGGGGGCGAGCTCGTCGTCCAGCACCCGGGCTTTCCATTCGGCGGGCGTGCGCGCGGTCAGGTCATCGGGATCCACCAGCAGGGAAACCGCAAAGCCATCGTCGGTCGCGTCGATATGCTCGACCGTAGTGAGCGTGAGCACGCGATCCACCGAAGGATGCGCTTCCAGTTTCTGGGCCACGCGGTCGAGCGCGCCGAGGAATGCCGGGCCGTACAGGTCGTCGCCCTCGAACAGCGCGATCAGCGCCTCGTCGCTGGGGAATTCGCGAAACAGCGATTCGCGCAGCTGGATGATGGGCGCGTCGGGCGGGGAATAGATATCCCCCGCATTGTTGAAATGGATGTTGAACAGGAACGGCAGCGAGGCTGCCTGCAGCCCGAGCAGGATGGCGAGCGCGAGCCACGGCGGCAGCATGCGGCTGCCATTCACCCAGGCCCTCAGAATTTGCACGCCCCCGTCCCGTTCAGAACTTGGTGCGCAGGCCCAGCGTGATCAGCGTATGGTCCTGGTGGAAACCGCCCAGGGTGCGCGCCTCGCCGTCGAAATAATGCGCGGCGACATAGAACTCATGCGGCTCCCAGCCGACATAGCTGAGTTTCGGCCCGAGGTAGACGTCGTGCACGTTGAAGCCGGTGGCAAAGCGCAGGGCGGCTTTCCAGCGTCCCAGGCCGAAGGTGGTCTCGATTTCGCCGTTGGCGCCGTAATACTCCTTCAGTTCGAGGATGCCGCGGTCGGTCTGCAGCGCATGGGCGACCAGTTGCAGGTTGACGCGGGTGTCGCCGCCGCCGGGGAAGAATTCCAGCGCGCCGATCCAGTCGAGCGAGTGGGTCGTGTCCATGGCGGTGCTGGCCAGGGTCACCGGCACGTCGTCGGTGTAGCCGAGCTCCATGCGCCAGGTGAGGCCGCCGCGGACCAGTTCGAGGTCGGCGCCGACGAAGCTGTTGTAAGGATGGATCGCCGTCAGCGACGGGCCAGCGTCGACTCGGTAATACGGCAGCGATTGCCGGGTGCGCGCCAACGTGACGCCGAAATCGAAGGGCGCCCCGGTCTTGGTCAGGCGCAGGGCGCCGCCGCCGCTGCCATGTTCGTCCTCGGCGATGCTCGCGGCGCCCACCAGTGCCGCGACGGCCGGGCTGGGGGCGATGCCGATGATCTGGCCGGTGGTGCGGTTGATCGGGCTCCAGACGCTGGCGACGTCCGGCAGCTGGGCGCCGTGAAACAGCGGCAGCCACACCGCATCCAGCTTGGCGTCGCCGAAACTCTGCTCCCAGCGCGCGGCCAGCTGGGCGCGGCGGCGGTCGGACAGGTCGTCCAGGCTGAAGCGGGTGAGGTCGGCGCGGCTGACGCGGTCGGCCAGCGGGATTTCGTCCGCGCGGCCCCAGATGATGGTCTGCGCACCGACGGTCAGGCGGGTATCGCCGTTGCGGTAGCGCACATAGGTGTCGCCATAGTCGGCCAGCATCTCGTCGTGATCGGCGCTGCCGCCGGCCTGCGTCATGCCGTCGAGGCGGGCGCCGGCGCGCAATTCCCAGTTGCGGCTGGGCTGCCACAGCACGTAGGCGCTGGCGCGCAGGGTGGAATAGCTGTCCGCCTCCGGCGCATCGGGCAGCGCGCCCGCTTCCAGCAGCAGGTCGTCGACGCCGAACTTGAGCACAGGCTGGAAGCCGCGCGCCACCGGTTTGCGGCTGCGCGCGACAGGCGGCGGCAGGTCGTCCGCGGTGCTCGCCTGCGCGGGTGCTGAGACTGGGGCAGGATCCGGCTGGGCTGCCCGCGGCTTGCGCGTCGTGGTGCGTGGCGGCGGCAGGTCGTCTGCTGCCTCCTGGGCGACGGTGCGTGGCGGCGGCAGGTCGTCCGCGGCGACGCCGGGGAGGGCGGCGAGCGACAGGCTCAGGGTCAGCAACAGTTTTTTCATGGGCGATACTCCGATTCCAGGCTTTCGTCGGCCAGGGCTTGCGTGGTGAACAGTTTGGCGGGCAGCCGCTGGTCGTACAGTGCGGCGTCGACGACCATGCGGGTTTCATGCCCGCTTTCCAGATCGATCATGCGGCTGTCGGTCAGCGTCCAGTAGCCCTGGTTGCGCTTCTTGCCGCGCAGCAGCCAGCGCTTGCTGGGGGTGTTGGGGTTTTTTTCAAAAAAGTCCACTCGCTGTGCGATGGCGGTGGCGGGGTCGATCCAGCTGATGCGCTTGCTGTAGACCGAATCCTTGGGGTCGAGCGGCACGCTTTCGAGCACCTCGCACAGAATGCCGTTTTCGGTCTGCCTGCCAAGCAGGCGGTGGCGGTCCTTCGTCGGCTTGCGCTCCTGCAGGTCCTCGAAATACAGGTCGGAGCCGACGAAGCGCCCGCCCTTGCGGTCGCTGGAAATGCGCCGCACGCGGTCGAGTGCGGGTAGATACAGCCACTGGTCGGTGTCCCCGTCGGCCTTGTCGATGCTGAGCAGGCCGGTTCCGGCGATGTCTTCCGGATAAATGAAGCGGATCAGGTTGGCGGTTTCGCCGCCCGATTTATCGAGGCGGTAGGTGACAATCTCGCGGATGCGGGGGGCGCGGCCCTTTTCGGTGAGCACCATGCGTCCCAGCGTGGTGAGATCGCGGCCGTTGGGACGGTCGTAGGCCCGTTGCGCCAGCTCCGCGGCCTCGTCGGCGCGCGCGCCGACTGCGCCAAGCAGCAGCGCAAGCAGCAGCGCAAGCAGCAGAAAGCGGACGAAAAGCGGCAACGGGCTGAAGGGCATGAAGTTTCCGGCCAACGAACCAGCCGGAACTTTACCGCAAAACCGGGCCGCCACCCCAGCCGGTGGCGGGCTGGATTTCAGCCCCGACTTGTGATAAAAAGACAAAAATATCTAATTAAGGATACCGAGATGGCGCCGACGACTCCGGAACTGCTGCAGAAATACAGCGTACCCGGTCCGCGTTATACGTCCTACCCGACCGCACCCTATTTCCACACCGGCTTCGGCGAGGCGGAGTGGACCGAGGCGCTGGCCGCGCCGGCGGCGGATCGCGGGCTGTCGCTGTACGCCCACATCCCGTTCTGCGACTCGCTCTGCTACTACTGCGGCTGCAACATGGTGGCGACGCGCGACTACAGCAAGACCCGGCCCTATCTCGCCGCGCTCGACCAGGAAATGACGCGTACCGCAGCGCTGGTCGACCCCACGCGCGTGGTGCGCCAGCTGCACTGGGGCGGCGGCACCCCCACCTATCTGCATCCCGACGACATCCGCCGCCTGATGGCGATGATGCGCCGGCATTTCACCCTGGCCCCCGACGCCGAAATCAGCTGCGAAGTCGATCCGCGCGAACTGACGTACGAGCATCTGGCCGCGCTGCGCGAATCCGGCTTCAACCGCCTGTCGTTCGGCGTGCAGGACATGGACCCGGGCGTGCAGCAGGCGGTCAACCGCATCCAGTCGGAGTTCCTCATCCGGCAGGTGCTCGACTGGTCGCGCGAGCTGGGCTTTTCCAGCATCAACCTCGACCTGATCGTCGGCCTGCCGAAGCAGACGGTCGACAGCTTCCGTCGCACCCTGGAGCGGGTGTCGGTGTGGGCGCCCGATCGCCTGGCGGTGTTTGCCTATGCCCACGTGCCGTGGATGAAGAAGCACCAGAAACTGATCAACGAGGCCGATCTGCCGGATTCCGCGACGCGCCTGGGCCTGCAGCAGGCGGTGAACGGGATGCTGGGCGCGGCGGGCTACGTCAACATCGGCCTCGACCACTTTGCCCGCCCCGACGACGAACTGGTGCGTGCGCAGCAGAACAAGACGCTGTGGCGCAACTTCCAGGGCTACACCACGCACAAGGACTGCGACATCCTCGCCTTCGGCGCGTCCAGCATCAGCCAGACCGCCGACGTCTACATGCAGAATGAAAAGAGCCTCAAGCGCTATCAGGAGCGCGTCGCTGCGACCGGCTTCGCCGTCGAGCGCGGCTTGAAACTCACCCGCGACGACCAGATCCGCCGCGATGCGATCACCCGCGTGATGTGCGACCTGGAACTCGACTTCGTGGTCTTCGGCGCCGAATGGGATATCGCGTTTACGGATTATTTCGCCGATGCGCTGGCCGATCTGCGCCCGCTGGCCGAGGACGGGCTGGTGGAGATCGCGGCAGACCGGGTCAGCGTCACCCCCAGCGGCCGCCTGTTCCTGCGCAACATCGGCATGTGCTTCGACCGCTACCTGCGGGACGCCGCCAGCGATCAGCCGCGCTATTCGCGCACGGCCTGAGCCATCCTCAGCAGCAGTCGCTCTCTTTGCCGCGCTTGGGGCAACCGTCGGGCCGCTTGCGCGGGGGCAGCGGGCAGCGGTTGATTTCGTCTGCGCTGCGCTGGAAGTAACAGGTTAGGGCGCTGGAGGCGATGCCAAGCAGCCAGAACACAAAGAAGCCGATGGTGTAGGCGGCAATGCGTTGCTCGATCAGCGGCTCGCCGCGATACAGGATTTCCAGTGGGTCGAACAGGGTGGTGAAGAGGATGTCGGCCACCCCGGCAACCAGGAAAGAAGGCCACAGAATGGGGATCAGGCGCTTCATCATGGCGTGCTCCTCGTGGCGGGGGTCATCATTCTTCGGGGGTGTTCATTTTTCGCTTGATCCAGGCCGACATGAAAAAACCGATCCCGATGATGGACAGGATGGTGAACAGGCTCAACAGGCCAATCGGGTGGGTAAACAGCAGATCGAGTACGACGTCCATTTCAGTCTCCCTTTGGTTGTGCGATGGATTCAGTGTCTGTCGTCAACGTGACAGGCTGGCTGAATGGGGTGTGCAGCACGCCGGATAGCCGCCAGGTGGAAGCGGTATCGGCCAGCTGGGCGTGCCACTTACCGGCCGGCATGGCAGGCAGCGACGTCCGGTAGTGCCCGCCGCCCGCATGGCTGAGGGCAAGCGTCTGATCCATGCCCTGACGGGTTGGGTGGGCCAGCGTGAGACTAAGTTGATCCGGGTAGGTCGGCAGGCGCCCTGCCAGCGTCAACGCCAGGGCGTCCCCATCGCGCTGCAGGGTGGCGGCCAGTGCCAGCGCACGCGCGGCGTCGTCGCGTGCCAGCGTCTGGTTGATGGCCAGGCCGGCCTTGTAGTAATCGCCCACCACCAGACCGTCAGCACTTTGATAGGCAATCCATACGGTGGCGAGTCCGGCGATGACTGCCGTAGCGGGCAGGCTGACGAGAAACCACGGCCAGGGCTCGCGATACCAGGGTTTCGAATGCAGAGCAGTGTTCATGGCGATGTTCCTCATGGAAAATTACCGGTTGAAAAACCGGGTTGCGACGTTTTCCTTGATGCGCGGATCGTCGATGGCTTGTATCGTGAAGGTCACTTCAATCGAGCGGCCTTTCAGTTCGACCGGGTCGGCGATCAGGCTCACGGGAAGCTCGATGGTTTGCAGGGGCGCAGCTGTAATGTCCTGGGTGGCGGTCACCACCTGCAGGCCGGGTATGCCTTGCGCCCGGAGGCTGTAGCGGTGGGCGTGCGCGTCCTTGTTGATGAGCTGGAGGCGATAGACGTTTTCGATCATGCCGTCGTCGGTTTCCTTCGACAATGACGCGCGGTCGCGCACCACGTCGACGCGCAACGGCACCCGGGTTGCGAGGCTGTATACGAAGGCCCCGCTGATGGCCAGCATCAGCACGGTGTAGATCAGCGTGCGTGGGCGAATGACGTGCTTCAGGATGCTGCTGTCGGGGTATTTCCCTTTCACCACATTCTCCGTGGTGTAGCGGATCAGTCCGCGCGGGTAGCCCATCTTGTCCATGATCTGGTCGCAGCCGTCGATGCAGGCAGCGCAGCCGATGCATTCGTATTGCAGGCCGTTGCGAATATCGATGCCGGTGGGGCAGACCTGCACGCACACGCCGCAATCGACGCAGTCACCCAGGCCTTGCGCCTTGTAGTCGATCTTCTTGCCACGGGGGCCGCGCGGCTCGCCTCGGGAGGTGTCGTAGGTGACGGTGAGCGTGTCGGAGTCGAACATCACGCTCTGGAAGCGCGCGTAGGGGCACATGTACTTGCACACCTGCTCGCGCATGAAGCCGGCGTTGCCCCAGGTGGCGAAGCCGTAGAACAGGATCCAGAACGTTTCCCACGGGCCGAGATTTGCGTGGATCGCTTCAGACGCCAGTGTCTGGATCGGGGTGAAATAGCCGACGAAGGTGAGGCCGGTCCACAGCGCAATCGCAAACCACACGGCATGCTTGAATCCGCGCTTTTTCAGCTTGTTGGCATCCCACGGCGATTTGTCGAGCTTCTTGCGCGCGAGGTGGTCGCCTTCCAGCCATTCCTCCACCCACATGAAGATTTCGGTATACACGGTCTGCGGGCAGGCATAGCCGCACCATAGCCGCCCGGCCACTGCGGTGAACAGGAACAGCGCCAGCGCCGCCAGGATCAGCAGGCCGGTGAGATAAATGAAATCCTGCGGCCAGAACACCAGGCCAAAGATGTAGAACTTGCGCGCGGCCAGATCGAACAATACTGCCTGACGGCTATCCCATTGCAGCCAGGGCAGGCCGTAGTAGAGTGCCTGGGTCAGCAGCACCAGCGCAATCCGCCAGTTGGCAAACACCCCGTGCACCGCGCGCGGCTGGATCTTCTGCTGGATCGCATAGAGCTGCTGCTCGATCGTGGCGTCTGCGGAGGATGACGGTTTTTCCTGGGCCACTGCGTTTCCTGTTTTCCGTTGGTGGGCTGAGCCGCTTGAGCGCACTGTGCGGCTGGCGCAATGCGTTCAAGCGGCTCGCCGGCTTGCGGCGAGCCGAGGTGGTTTAAGGCTTCTGCGACAGGCCGTAGACGTAGGCTGATAGCAGGTGCAGCTTGGCTTCCTGGTTGGACGTGGTGCCGAGCGTCTGGGTCATGGGTGGCATGACGCCATTGCGCCCCTTGGCAATGGTCTCGATGATCGCCGCCTCCGAGCCGCCATACAGCCATACCTTGTCGGTGAGGTTGGGCGCGCCCAGCGCCTGCATGCCGGTGCCATCAGGCATGTGGCAGGCGGCGCAGTTCTCGGCGAACTTCGCCTGGCCTGCGCTGGCCAGGGCCGCATCGTGCTTGCGGCCCGACAGCGACAACACGTAATTGGCTACGGCCTTGGTGCCGTCCTCACCCAGCGCCCCGCCCATTGCCGGCATGATCCCGGCGCGGCCGTTGGTCAGGGTAGCCACAATGGTTTCGGGGTCGCCGCCGTAAAGCCAGTCGCTATCGGTCAGATTGGGGAAGCCTTTTGAGCCTTCCGCATTCGAGCCATGACACTGCGAGCAATAGGTCAGGAACAGGTTCTTGCCGATGGCACGCGCGTCGGGATCGGCGGCGACAGTGGCGATGTCCTGCTGCATGAAGCCCGCATATACCGGCTGGAATTTGGCTTCGGCAGCTTTCACCTCGGCTTCGTATTCCCCTTTGGAGGTCCAGCCCAGCGCGCCGGCGAAGTTGCCCAGGCCCGGCCACAGCAGCAGATAGACGAGAGCAAACACCATCGTGCCGTAGAACAGCCCCAGCCACCAGCGCGGCAGCGGGTTGTTCAGATCCTGCAGATCATCGTCCCATGTGTGTTCCATCAACTCGGCCTTTTCGCCGGGCGCGAGCTTGCGGGTGGTCTGCTTCTTGAGAAACACCCAAGTGCCGATGATGCTCGCCAGGGTGAGGATGCTGATGTAAATCGGCCAGAAGCCGCTGGTGAAATCACTCATTGCTTGTCTCCTTGTTTGGCTGGCATATCGTCTTCGTCGAAGGGCAGCTTGCCGGCGTCTTCAAAACGCTGCTTGTTGCTTTTGCTGTAGGCCCACCAGACGATGCTGATGAACACAAAAACGAAGACGGCCGTGACGATGCCGCTGATGGTTCCGCTGTCCATGCTCAGTTCCTGGGGGCGTGGGTGCCCAGCACCTGCAGGTAGGCCACCAGCGCGTCCATCTCGGTCTTGCCTTCCAGCGCGGCCTGGGCTTCGGCGATTTCCTGCTCGGTGTAACCGTGGCCGACGAGGTTCAGCATGCGCATCTTCTTCTGGATGGCGGCGTCATTGAGCGGACGGTCGAGCCAGGGGTAGGCCGGCATGTTGGATTCCGGCACCACGTCGCGCGGGTTCATCAGGTGCGCCACGTGCCAGGCGTCGGAATAGCGTCCGCCGACGCGATGCAGGTCGGGGCCGGTGCGTTTCGAACCCCACAGGAAGGGGCGGTCGTAGACGAACTCGCCGGCGACCGAATAGTGACCGTAGCGCTCGGTCTCGGCGCGGAACGGACGCACCATCTGCGAATGGCAGCCGACGCAGCCTTCGCGGATGTAGATGTCGCGACCCGACAGCTGCAGCGGCGTGTAGGGCTTCAAGCCCGCCACCGCTGTGGTGGTGGAGGTCTGGAAGAACAGCGGCACGATCTGCACCAGGCCGCCGACGCTGACGATGAGGATGGTCAGCACGATCAGCAGACCGAGGTTTTTTTCTATGCTTTCATGCGTAATCATGGTCGGTCTCCTTAGGCGCGGACAGCTTGCGGGATGGGGGCGTCATTCACTACGCGACCTATCCGCGTGGTCTGCCAGACGTTCCAGGCCATGATCAGCATGCCGCTGAAGAACATGGCGCCGCCCAGCAGGCGAATGCCGTAGAACGGATACATGGTGTTGAGCACCTGGGCGAAGCTGTAGGTCAGCGTGCCGTCGGCGTTCGCCGCGCGCCACATCAGGCCCTGTGCCACGCCGGCGATCCACAACGAGGCGATATACAGCACCACGCCGATGGTGGAGAGCCAGAAATGCCATTCGATGAGCTTGGTGCTGAACATCGACTCGCGGCCGAACAGGCGCGGAATCAGGTAGTACATCGAGCCGATGGTGATCATCGCCACCCACCCCAGCGCGCCGGAGTGCACGTGGCCGATGGTCCATTCGGTGTAGTGGGAGAGCGCATTGACCGTCTTGATCGACATCATCGGACCTTCGAAGGTCGACATGCCGTAGAACGACAGCGCGGTCACCATGAACTTGAGGATGGGGTCGGTGCGCAGTTTGTGCCACGCGCCCGAGAGGGTCATGATGCCGTTCATCATGCCGCCCCAGGACGGCGCCAGCAACATCAATGAGAACACCATGCCGAGCGACTGCGCCCAGTCGGGCAGCGCGGTGTACTGCAGATGGTGCGGGCCGGCCCACATGTAGATGAAGTTGAGCGACCAGAAATGGACGACCGACAGCCGGTAGGAATAGATCGGGCGGCCGGCCTGCTTCGGAATGAAGTAGTACATCATGCCGAGGAAGGCGGTGGTGAGGAAAAAGCCCACCGCGTTATGGCCGTACCACCACTGGATCATCGCGTCCTGCACGCCCGCGTAGGCCGAGTACGACTTGGTCAGCGTCACCGGAAGCTCCGCGCTGTTGACGATATGCAGCAGTGCGATCACCAGGATGTAGGCGCCGAAGAACCAGTTGGAGACGTAGATGTGCTTGGTCTTGCGCTTGATGATGGTGCCGAAGAACACCAGCGCGTACGACACCCACACTACGGTGATCAGGAGGTCGATCGGCCATTCCAGTTCAGCGTATTCCTTGGAACTGGTGTAGCCCAGCGGCAGGGTAATGGCTGCCAGCACGATCACCGATGTCCAGCCCCAGAAAGTGAAGGCCGCCAGCTTCTCGGCCCACAGCCGCACCTGGCAGGTGCGCTGCACGATGTAGTACGACACCGCGAACATCGCCGAGCCGCCGAAGGCGAAGATCACTGCGTTGGTGTGCAGCGGCCGGAGACGCCCGTAAGAGAGCCATTCGATGCCGAAGGTCAGGTCCGGCCAGATCAGTTGCGCAGCCAGGATCACCCCGACCAGCATCCCGACGATCCCCCACACCACCGTCATGATGGCGAACTGGCGGACGACCTTATAGTTGTAGGTTGTCGCTTCCATACACGTCTCCCGTGATTGATAACTCGATTGATACATGCGAACGCGGCGACACGTTCCATATATGAGGATAAATATATCTATTTATAAAGAGTTGTGTCAAGTTGACGCACCCCGATGTGAACGGGTTAAGCGGGCAAAGTGTTGTTTGGATGCAAAAAGTGACGCCATCCCGGGTTTTTTATGTCAGATTCAAACTTTGTATAGCCCTGTCCGCATGCATTTGATATGCATCACGTATCGAAACCCATCGCGACCCGCATCTGCATCATTCGCCACGGCGAAACCGACTGGAATGTGGAGAAGCGCATCCAGGGGCATACCGATGTTCCGCTCAACGAGACCGGGAGGGCGCAGGCGCTGGCGATGGCATTCAATGCGGCGCACCACCGCTTCCATGCGATCTACAGCAGCGACCTGCTGCGGGCAACCGAGACGGCCCGGGTGCTGGCGCAGCGCGAGGATCAGGAAGTGAAATTGCTGCCGCAGCTGCGCGAACGGCATTTCGGCCTGTTCCAGGGCATCACCGCCGCCGAGGGGGCCGGCTTGAATCCGGCGGCGTATGCGCGCTACATGGCACGCGATCCGGACTATGACTTCGAGACCGGCGAGTCGCTGCGACGGTTTGCCGATCGCGTTGCCGAAGGCATCGCCTGGCTGGTGCGGCATCACAGCGGGCAGACCATCGCGGCGGTGAGCCACAGTGGCGTGCTCGACGTGGTGTATCGCCGCGCCACCGGACGTCCGCTGCAGGCGCCGCGCGATTTCAAGATTCCCAACTGCGGGCTCAACTGGTTTCGCTTCGACGGCCAGGGCTGGCATCTGGAAGCCTGGGCGGATCGCCACCACCTGCGCGACGTGCTGACGGAGCCCCCCGAATGAGCGCGCCGGCAGCGTGGGTGGTGTTGTTCCGCCACGGTCACAGCGAATGGAATCTGACCAATCGCTTTACCGGCTGGACCGATATCCCGTTGACCGAGATCGGCCTTGCCGAGGCGGCCGCGGCGGGGCGGCGGCTGGCACAGGCGGGCTATGCCTTCGACGAGGTGCATGGCTCGGTGCTGCAGCGCAGCCGCCAAACCGCCGAGGCGCTGCTGGCCGCGATGGGAACGCCCGGGGTGCCGTACTTTACAAGCTGGCGCCTGAACGAACGCCATTACGGCGCTTTGCAGGGCTTGAACAAGCAGGAGATCTTTACTACCTGGGGCGAGGAGGCCTCGCGCCGCTGGTGGCGCGGCTATGTCGAGCCGCCGCCGCCACTGGACTGGAACGACCCGCGCCATCCGCGCTTCGATCCGCTGTATGCGACGCTGCCCCTCCGGGACTTGCCAGTCAGCGAAAGCCTGCGCGACTGCCAGCGGCGCACCCTGCCGTACTGGCACGAGGTACTGGTGCCGCGACTGCGCGCCGGGCGCCGTCTGCTGGTCATCAGCCACGGCAACACCCTGCGCGGGCTGGTGATGCATCTGGACGGCCTCTCTGCCGAGGCAATAGAGCGGGTGGAAATCCCATCCGGGGTGCCACTGGTTTACTGCTTTGCACCCGACCTGAGCGTGCTGGGGTGCGAGTGGCTGGCGATGCCTGACGCCGCGCCAGTCGGCTGATTCCATTTCCGATCAAAAAGGTCGCAAAGGCGAATCGCAGACACCGATGCGGACGCTCCCGCAGGATGGTGGGCAGGAGGGCCGCCTTCGGCCTGATGACGTGGGGTTTGCGACGGTGCGTAATTTGCGGCGGGGGCGCCGCGCTACATGCCCATCCCCAGATCCTGCGCCAGCCCGGCGTGGGTGATTTTTCCGGCGTGGACCTGCAGGCCTTCCTTGAGCCCGGCATCGGCATCCAGCGCGGCCAGGCCCTGCGCCGCGAGCGCCTGTACATAGGGCAGGGTGGCGTGGGTGAGCGCCTCGGTGGCGGTGCGCGCCGCCGCGCCGGGCATGTTGGTGACGCAGTAGTGGACGATGCCCTCGACGACGAAAAAGGGGGCGCTGTGGGTGGTGGGGCGCGAGGTTTCGGCGATGCCGCCCTGGTCGATCGCCACATCCACCAGCACCGAACCCGGCGCCATCCGCTTAAGGGATTCGCGGCTGATCAGGCGTGGCGCGTGGCGGCCCGGAATCTGCGCGGCGCCGATCACGATGTCGGCAGCCGTGAGGCTGTCGGCGATGGCCTCGGGCGAGGAAAACCGCGTTTCCACCTGTGAGCCGAACAGCGCTTCGGCGCGGGCCAGCGTGTCGGCCTGGCGATCGATCAGGGTGACGCGCGCGCCGAGCCCGACCGCGGTGCGCGTGGCGCTCATCCCCACCACCCCGGCGCCGATGACGAGCACGTGCGCGGGCGGCACGCCGGGCAGGCCGCTGATCAGCTTGCCGCTGCCGCCGTGCGACGTGTGCAGTCCCAGCGCGCCCATCTGCGGCGCCAGCCGCCCGGCGATGTCGGACATCGGCTGCAGCAGCGGCAGCCCGCCTGCGGGCCGGGTCACGGTTTCGTAGGCGATCGCCGTCACCCCGCGTGCCAACAGTTCGCGCGCAAGCCCGGGTGCGGCAGCCAGGTGCAGGTAGCAGAACAGCAACTGGCCTTTGCGCAGCAACCCCACTTCTTCCGGCTGCGGCTCCTTCACCTTCACCACCAGGTCGGCGCCCCAGGCCTCGTCCGCGGTGGCCGCGACGGCCGCGCCGGCGGTGCGGTAGGCGTCGTCGGCGAATCCCGCTGCAGCGCCCGCGCCGGTCTCGACGCTGACCCGGTGGCCAGCCTCGGTCAGGACATGTGCGCCCTCGGGGGTGAGTGCCACCCGGTATTCGTGGTTCTTGATTTCCTTGGGAATGCCGATGTGCATGACGGGCCTCGCGGGGGTTGGATAGCCTGCAGCATAACCAAAGCGGTCACGCGCATGAAGGGGGCGGCGAATTCCTGATGCTGGTCAGGCGAGGCGCCGCACGCAGTCCCTCACCAGTGCGGGGCCGCGATAGATCAGCCCGGTATACAGCTGCACCAGCGAGGCGCCGGCGGCGATCTTTTCCTGCGCGTCGGCGCCCGAGAAAATGCCGCCGACGCCGATGATCGGCACTTCGTTCTTCAGATGATGCGCCAGCGCGCGGACCACGCGGGTGGACGCAGCGCGCACCGGCGCGCCGGATAGCCCGCCGGCTTCTTCGGCATTCGGCAGGCCGGCGACGGCGTCGCGGGCGACGGTGGTGTTGGTGGCGATCACCGCGTCGATGCGGTGCATCATCAGGAGCGCGGCAATCGCGGCGATCTGGGCATCGTCGAGGTCGGGTGCGATCTTCAGCGCAATCGGCACGTAGCGGCCGTGCTGCTGCGCGAGCTCGGATTGCCGCAGCTTGATTGCGGAGAGCAACGCGTCGAGCGCCTCGTCCTTCTGCAGGTCGCGCAGGTTCTGCGTGTTGGGCGAGGAGATGTTCACCGTCACGTAGCGTGCGTGTGCATACACCTTGTCGAGGCAGGTCAGGTAATCGTTGACCGCGTGTTCGTTCGGCGTGTCCTTGTTCTTGCCGATGTTGATGCCGAGCACGCCGGTGAATCCGCTCGCCTCGACGTTCCTCACCAGATTGTCGACGCCGTGGTTGTTGAAGCCCATGCGGTTGATGATGGCTTCCGCCTTCGGCAGGCGGAACATTCGCGGCTTCGGGTTGCCGGGCTGCGGGCGCGGCGTCACCGTGCCGATCTCGATGAAGCCGAAGCCGAGCGCTGCCAGCGCATTGATGTGCGCGCCGTCCTTGTCGAGCCCGGCCGCCAGGCCGACTGGATTGGGAAAGTCGATGCCCATCACGTGCACGGGCTTGCCCGTCGCGCGCGGCAGCAGGGCCAGCAGGCCGGTCCGGTGCGCGATGTCGAGGCTGGCGAGAGTGAAGCCGTGGGCGTCCTCGGGGTCGAGGCTGAACAGGGCGGTGCGCAAAAGGGAATAAAGCATCGTGCGTCAGGAGCGAGCGGGCATAGCGTGCGAGTTTAACAGGGACCGAGCCACCACTGCTCGCTGGGCGGCGTGCGGTGTTATCCTGAACGTGCGCGCTGTTGCGCGCGTCAGTCTGTTAATGCCCATCCTGTTTTTCTACTCATCGACAAACCCATGACTACCCCGTATTTCCTGCAGCGACTCGTATTGTTCTTCAGTGTCCTGATTGCCCCGGCCGCGTGGAGCGTCGCCACCGTTCCCCCGCCGCCGCAACTGGCCGCCAAATCCTGGGTGCTGATGGATGCCGCCAGCGGCAGCATTCTGGTCGATCACCAGGGCACGATGCGCCTGCCCCCCGCCAGCCTGACCAAGCTGATGACCTCGCATGTGGCGGCGCTGGAACTCCAGCGCGGTAAAGTTAAAGAGAACGATCTCGTCACCATCAGCGAGAAAGCCTGGCGCATGGGCGGCTCGAAAATGTTCGTCCACGTCGGCGACCAGATCGCGGTGAAAGACCTGCTGCGCGGCGTCATCGTGCAATCAGGCAACGACGCCAGCATCGCGCTGGCGGAACATATCGCAGGCAGCGAGGACACCTTCGCCGCCATGATGAACCAGGAGGCGAAGCGCCTGGGCCTTGCCGACACCCATTTCGTCAACGCCACCGGCTGGCCGGCCGAAGGCCATTATTCGAGCGCGCTCGACATGGCTAAGCTCGCGCGGGCCATCGTGATCGAGGATCCCGAGCACTATGCGATGTACGCCGAAAAGGAATTCGTCTGGAGCGGCATCAAGCAGCCGAACCGCAACCTGCTGCTGTGGCGCGACCCGACCGTCGACGGCCTCAAAACCGGGCACACCGAAGAGGCCGGCTATTGTCTGGTGGCCTCGGCCAGGCGCGACGGCCAGCGCCTGATCGCCGCCGTGTTCGGCACCGGAAGCGAGGACGCGCGTGCGACCGAAACCGCGACCCTGCTGGGTTACGGCTTCCGCTTCTTCGAGAACAAGACCTTCCACGAGCGGGGCGAAGTGGTGACCGAAGTGCCGTTGTGGAAAGGCGCTGCGCGCTCCGTCAAGGCAGGCGTCAGCGCCGATCTGGCCGTCAGCGTGGCCCGGGGCACCATTGGCACCCTGAGCACGCGGCTCGTACTTGAACCGGCGCTGATTGCCCCGGTGAAGCAGGGCCAGGTCATCGGCAAGGTCGAGATTCGCCAGGGCGACAAGGTGCTGAACCGGGCCGACGTGATCGCAATGGAATCCGTCGAGGAAGGCGGTTTCTTCCGCCGCGTGTGGGACAGCATCCGCCTGTTCTTCAAGGGGCTGTTCGGCTGACGGTCAAGCGCACCCGGAAAGGCGACCCTCGCGAGAGGCCGCCTTTTTATTGGCTGGCGCTGTTGGGACCGCTGTGCTGGCGGGAAAGACGACTTGGAGGTGGAAGTCCTCTACACACCCGGCAAGGGGAAGCGTTAGCCGAACGGCAAGGGTGTCCGTCGCGAGGCGGAATCTACCGGTGCGCCACAGTCAAAATGCTGGCCTGACGAACAGGAAGCGGATTACCGTGAAAGCCCCAGCCCGTGAGGACGAGTTGAACCCTCCCGCCGATCAGCAGGATTGCCAGGGCCGCTGGGCCCGACCCCTCGA
>CAMTWC010000021.1:0-8046 GCA_947085345.1 uncultured Gammaproteobacteria bacterium
CCTTATTCTTCGATCTTGGCCACGACGCCGGCACCGACGGTGCGGCCGCCTTCGCGGATTGCGAAACGCAGACCTTCGTCCATGGCGATCGGCTGAATCAGCGACACCTTGATGCTGACGTTGTCGCCTGGCATCACCATCTCGGTGCCCGCCGGCAACTCGATGCTGCCGGTAACGTCGGTGGTGCGGAAGTAGAACTGCGGACGGTAGCCGTTGAAGAACGGGGTGTGACGACCCCCTTCGTCCTTCGACAGCACGTAGATCTCGGCACTGAACTTGGTGTGCGGCTTGATGGAGCCGGGCTTGGCCAGAACCTGGCCGCGCTGGACTTCTTCGCGCTTGGTGCCGCGCAAGAGGACGCCAACGTTGTCGCCGGCCTGGCCCTGGTCGAGCAGCTTCCTGAACATCTCGACGCCGGTGCAGGTGGTCTTGACGGTGGGGACGATGCCGACGATTTCGATTTCCTCGCCCACCTTGATGACGCCGCGCTCGACCCGGCCGGTGACGACGGTGCCGCGACCGGAGATGGAGAAGACGTCTTCGACGGGCATCAGGAAGGGACGGTCGATGGCGCGCTCGGGCTCGGGAATGTAGTTGTCCAGGGCATCAGCCAGCTTCATGATGGACGGCTCGCCGATGTCGCTCTGGTCGCCTTCGAGGGCCTTGAGGGCGCTACCGATGATGATGGGGGTGTCGTCGCCGGGGAAGTCGTACTTGGACAGGAGTTCGCGGATCTCCATTTCGACGAGCTCGAGCAGTTCGGCGTCGTCGACCATGTCGGCCTTGTTCATGTAGACAATGATGTAGGGCACGCCAACCTGACGGGCAAGCAGGATGTGCTCGCGGGTCTGCGGCATGGGGCCGTCAGCAGCCGACACGACGAGAATGGCGCCGTCCATCTGGGCGGCACCGGTAATCATGTTCTTGACGTAGTCGGCGTGACCGGGACAGTCGACATGGGCGTAGTGGCGCTTGGCGGTCTCGTACTCGACGTGCGCGGTGTTGATGGTGATGCCGCGCGCCTTCTCTTCGGGCGAGCTGTCAATCTCGTCGTATTTCTTCGCCGCACCGCCAAACTTCTTCGCCAGAATGGTGGTGATCGCCGCGGTCAAGGTGGTCTTGCCGTGGTCAACGTGTCCAATGGTGCCAACGTTTACGTGCGGTTTGGTCCGCTCGAATTTTTCCTTAGCCATTTCTCTGTACCCTTAAATCAAATAATCTGTTGAAAGCGATTGCGGCTGCATTACTTCTTGGCAATAACGGCTTCCGCAACACTCTTCGGCGCTTCGGTGTAGTGCTTGAATTCCATCGAGTAAGTGGCACGCCCCTGCGACATCGAGCGCAAATCCGTCGAATAGCCGAACATCTCGGCCAGCGGCACTTCCGCCTTGACCAGCTTGACGCCGCCGGCATCATCCATGCCCTGAATGATGCCGCGACGACGGTTAAGATCGCCCATCACATCGCCCATGTAGTCTTCCGGCGTCTCCACCTCCACAGCCATCATCGGCTCAAGCAAGACCGGGTTGGCCTTACGCATCCCGTCCTTGAAAGCCATAATCGCCGCGAGCTTGAACGCCAGCTCGGACGAGTCGACATCGTGGTAGGAACCATCAAACAGGGTAACCTTGACGTCCACCACCGGGAAGCCTGCCAGCACGCCATTGTTCAAGGCTTCTCTCAGCCCCTTTTCGACCGCCGGAATGTATTCACGCGGCACCGTGCCCCCCTTGATGGCGTCGATGAATTCAAAGCCCTTGCCCGGCTCGTTCGGACCCATCTTGATCCAGACATGGCCATACTGGCCTTTACCACCCGACTGCTTGGCGTGCTTGCCTTCCTGCTCGACTTCCTTCTTGATCGCCTCGCGGTAAGCCACCTGCGGCGCGCCGACGTTGGCTTCCACGCCAAACTCGCGGCGCATGCGGTCAACCAGAATCTCCAGGTGCAATTCACCCATGCCGGACATGATCGTCTGGCCGCTTTCTTCATCCGTACGAACGCGGAAAGATGGGTCTTCCTGCGCCAGACGACCCAGCGCGATACCCATTTTTTCCTGGTCGGCCTTGGTTTTCGGCTCGACCGCCACGTGGATCACCGGCTCGGGGAAAACCATCCGCTCGAGCGTGATCGGGGCCGCCACATCGCACAGCGTATCGCCGGTCGTGACATCCTTAAGGCCCACCGCCGCAGCAATGTCGCCCGCGCGCACTTCCTTGATTTCCTCACGCTGGTTGGCGTGCATCTGCAGAATGCGGCCGAGGCGCTCCTTGCGGCCCTTGACGGGGTTGTAAACGGTGTCACCCGATTTGACCACACCAGAATACACGCGGAAGAAAATCAGCTGGCCCACATAGGGGTCGGTCGCGACCTTGAATGCCAGCGCGGAAAACTTCTCTTCGTCGGAAGGCAGACGCGTGCCTTCGCTACCATCGTCCAGTTCGCCCCTGACCGGCGGAATATCGGTCGGCGCCGGCATCAGCTCGACCACCTTGTCGAGCATGGCCTGAACGCCCTTGTTCTTGAACGCGCTGCCGCACATCATCGGGACGATTTCGCTGGCGATCGTGCGCGTACGCAGGCCCTTGATGATGTCCGCCTCGGAGAGATCGCCCTCCTCCAGATAGCGGTTCATCATCTCTTCGGACGATTCCGCGGCCGCTTCCAGCATGGCTTCACGCCATTTTTTGCAGGTCTCGATCAACTCTGCGGGAATGTCGCGCAGGTCGAACTTCATGCCCTGGCTGGCTTCATCCCAGTAAATCGCCTTCATCTTGACAAGGTCGACCACGCCCTCGAATTTCTCCTCCGCCCCGATCGGCACCTGGATCGGCACCGGATTGGCCTTCAGGCGCAGGCGCATCTGATCATAGACCTTGAAGAAGTCGGCGCCGGAACGGTCCATCTTGTTGACGAACGCCAGACGCGGCACGCCGTATTTATTGGCCTGACGCCACACCGTTTCGGACTGCGGCTGAACCCCCCCCACCGCGCAGTACACCATGCAGGCGCCATCCAGCACCCGCATGGAGCGCTCCACCTCAATGGTGAAATCGACGTGGCCCGGGGTGTCGATAATATTGATGCGATGCTCGGGGAATTTACCGTCCATCCCCTTCCAGAAACACGTGGTCGCAGCCGAGGTAATCGTAATGCCACGCTCCTGCTCCTGCTCCATCCAGTCCATGGTGGCCGCGCCATCATGAACTTCGCCGATCTTGTGCGACACACCCGTGTAAAACAGGACGCGCTCGGTGGTGGTGGTCTTGCCAGCGTCAATATGGGCCGAAATGCCGATATTGCGATAGCGCTCGATAGGAGTATTGCGTGCCACGTTAGTTACCTGCCAATCAATGCGTTAGTGTCTTAGAAACGGAAATGCGAGAAGGCCTTGTTGGCTTCAGCCATACGATGCACTTCCTCACGCTTCTTCACTGCACCGCCACGGCCTTCGGCCGCATCCAGCAACTCGCCCGCCAGACGGGCGCCCATGGACTTCTCGCCACGCTTGCGCGCTGCATCCTTCAGCCAGCGCATGGCCAGCGCGGTACGGCGGCTCGAACGAACCTCGACCGGCACCTGGTAGTTGGCGCCACCGACGCGACGGCTCTTCACCTCGACCAGCGGCCGGGCGTTGTTCAGCGCAGTGCCGAACACCTCCAGCGGATCCTTGCCGGATTTCTGGACGATCTGCTCGAAAGCACCGTAGACGATGCGCTCAGCGACGGACTTCTTGCCGCTGGACATGACGACGTTCATGAATTTCGAAACTTCCTGATTGCCGAATTTCGGATCAGGCAAAATCTCACGTTTGGGGACTTCGCGACGACGGGGCATGGTTCCTGTCTCTCTATCTAATTAAGCTTTTTTCGGACGCCGGGTTCAATCAGGCTTTCTTCGGGCGCTTGGCGCCGTACTTCGAACGCGACTGCTTGCGATCTTTCACGCCAGCCGTATCCAGGCTGCCGCGCACGGTGTGGTAGCGCACACCCGGCAAATCCTTGACCCGGCCGCCGCGCACCAGCACCACCGAGTGCTCCTGCAGGTTGTGGCCTTCGCCACCGATATAGCTGATGACCTCGAAGCCGCTGGTGAGCTTGACCTTGCAGACCTTACGCAAGGCGGAGTTCGGTTTTTTAGGCGTCGTGGTGTACACGCGGGTGCACACGCCACGGCGTTGCGGGCAGGCCTTCAAGGCCGGAACCTTGCTCTTTTCCACCGGCGCCTGACGCGGCTTGCGGATCAGCTGGTTAATCGTTGGCATGTCAAAAATTCCGAAAAATTAAGGTGAGCGTATCGTTGCTAAAACAAGCGGGACGGCATGCGCCGTCCCGGGCTACAGTCCTGCGCTTTCCGGCAATCCTGTGGCCGGAAAAAGACGCGTGATTCTAGGGGAGGGCCACCCCCCTGTCAAGCCACTTCCTGATTCTCGGACGGATTCACTTCCCCGCCCTCGATCAGGCGCTCGGCCCCCATATCTTCCCCAGCCGCCTGGCGGCGACGGGTGTTGTGGTAGGCCAGACCGCTGCCCGCCGGGATCAGGCGTCCGACAATCACGTTTTCCTTCAGGCCGCGCAGCTCGTCGCGCTTGCCCATGATGGCCGCTTCGGTCAGCACGCGCGTGGTTTCCTGGAAGGACGCCGCCGAAATGAAGGAATCGGTCGACAGCGACGCCTTGGTGATACCGAGCAAAATCGGGTCGTAGGTTGCCGGCTCCTTGCCGGCCGCCACCATGTCGTCGTTGATCTGCAGCACTTCCGAGCGCTCGACCTGCTCGCCGGGGTTGAGTCCGGTATTGCCCGGATCCACCACCACAACGCGGCGCAGCATCTGACGCACGATGACTTCGATGTGCTTGTCGTTGATCTTCACCCCCTGCAGACGGTACACGTCCTGCACTTCGTCGGTGATGTAACGCGCCAGCGCTTCCACCCCCCTCAGCTTCAGGATGTCGTGCGGATCCACCGGACCGTCGACGATCACTTCGCCCTTCTGGACGATCTGGCCGTCGTGTGCCGTCACGTGCTTTTCCTTGGTGATCAGGTACTCGTGCGCGACGCCGTCCAGATCGGTGATGACCAGACGCTGCTTGCCCTTAGTGTCCTTGCCGAAGGAGACCGTGCCGGTCACTTCCGCCAACACGCCGGCATCTTTCGGCGAACGTGCCTCGAACAGCTCGGCCACGCGCGGCAGACCGCCGGTGATATCTCGCGTTTTCGAGGTTTCCTGCGGGATACGCGCGATCACATCGCCCACCGCCACGTCCTGACCATCCTTCACGGTGATGATGGAACCGATCTGGAAGGTGATGTTGACCAGGGTATCGGTCCCTGCCAGCTTGAGTTCATTGCCGGCTTCATCCAGTAGCTTCACCTGCGGACGCAGGCCCTTGCCGGCGCCGCTGGCCTTGCGCTTGGGATCGATCACCACCAAAGTGGACAGGCCGGTGACGTCATCGAGCTGCTTGGCCACGGTGACGCCTTCCTCGATGTTCTCGAAGCGGATCCGTCCGGCGTACTCGGTGATGATGGGACGGGTGTGCGGATCCCAGGTCGCCAGCACGGCGCCGGCCTTGATCTTGGCACCGTCGGTCACCATCAGGGTCGCGCCGTACGGCACCTTGTGACGTTCGCGCTCGCGCCCGGCGTCGTCCGCAATGATGATTTCGCCGCTGCGCGAGATCGCCACCAGTTCCTTGCGTGCGTTGGTCACGTAACGCATGGTGGCGGTGTACTGCACCGTGCCGTTCGACTTGGCTTCGAGCTGGCTCGCCGCGGCGGCACGCGATGCCGCACCGCCGATGTGGAAGGTGCGCATGGTGAGCTGGGTGCCCGGTTCGCCGATGGACTGCGCAGCGATCACGCCGACCGCTTCGCCGACGTTGACCATGTAGCCGCGGCCGAGGTCGCGGCCGTAGCACTTGCCGCACAGGCCGTAGCGCGTTTCGCAGGTCAGCGGGGTGCGCACCTTGACTTCGTCGATGCCGAGCGACTCGATGGTGTCGACCACGTCTTCCACCAGCAGCGTGCCGGCTTCGAATACGGTTTCCTGGGTTTCGGGGTGAATGATGTCGCTGGCAGCCACGCGGCCGAGAATCCGTTCGCGCAATGCCTCGACCACTTCACCGCCTTCGACCAGCGCCTTCACCACCAAGCCGTTCTTGGTGCCGCAATCGTCCTCGACCACCACCAGATCCTGCGTCACGTCGACCAGTCGACGCGTCAGGTAGCCGGAGTTCGCAGTTTTCAGCGCGGTATCGGCCAGGCCCTTACGCGCGCCGTGGGTCGAGATGAAGTACTGCAGCATGTTCAGGCCTTCACGGAAGTTCGCCGTGATCGGGGTTTCGATGATGGAGCCGTCCGGCTTCGCCATCAGGCCGCGCATGCCGGCCAGCTGGCGAATCTGCGCCGCGGAACCGCGTGCGCCCGAGTCGGCCATCATGTAGATCGCGTTGAACGACTCCTGGGTGACCTCCTTGCCGTGGCGGTCGATGACCTTTTCGCCGCCCAGCTGCGCCATCATGGCCTTCGCCACGGCGTCGCCGGCGCGGCCCCAGATGTCGACCACCTTGTTGTAGCGCTCGCCCTGGGTCACCAGACCCGAGGTGTACTGCGATTCGATCTCTTTCACCTCGGCTTCGGCCGCACCCAGGATCTGCCCCTTCTCGTTCGGAATCAGCATGTCCTTGATGGCGATCGACATCCCCGCGCGGGTGGCGAAGGTGAAGCCGGTATACATCAGCTTGTCGGCGAAAATCACCGTCTCGCGCAGGCCGCAGCGGCGGAAGCTGGCGTTGATCAGCCTGGAGATTTCCTTTTTCTTCAGCGCCTTGTCGACGAAGCTGAACGGCAGCCCCGGCGGCAGGATCTCGGACAGCAGCGCGCGGCCGAGCGTGGTTTCCACCCGCTTGATGGTCTCGACGCGGTTCTTGTTCTCGTCCAGCGTCACTTCCTTGATCCGCACCGTGACGCGGGCGTGCAGTTCCGCCTCGCGGTTATCGTAGGCGCGGCGCGCTTCGGTGACGTCGGCAAACAGCATGCCTTCGCCCTTGGCATTGATTTTCTCGCGCGTCATGTAGTACAGGCCCAGCACGATGTCCTGCGACGGCACGATGATGGGCTCGCCGTTGGCGGGCGACAGCACGTTGTTCGAAGCCAGCATCAGGGTGCGGGCCTCGGTCTGCGCTTCCAGCGACAGCGGCACGTGGACGGCCATCTGGTCGCCGTCGAAGTCGGCGTTGAACGCCGCGCACACCAGCGGGTGCAGCTGGATCGCCTTGCCTTCGATCAGCACCGGCTCGAACGCCTGGATGCCAAGACGGTGCAGCGTCGGCGCGCGGTTCAGCATCACCGGATGCTCGCGGATGACCTCTTCCAAGAGATCCCACACGATCGGCTCTTCGTCTTCCACCATCTTCTTGGCGGCCTTGATCGTGGTCGCCAGTCCCAGCACTTCGAGGCGGTTGAAGATGAAGGGTTTGAACAGCTCGAGCGCCATCTTCTTCGGCAGGCCGCACTGGTGCAGCTTGAGCGTCGGGCCCACCACGATGACCGAACGGCCGGAGTAGTCGACGCGCTTGCCCAGCAGGTTCTGGCGGAAGCGGCCGCTCTTGCCCTTGATCATGTCGGCCAGCGACTTCAGCGGGCGCTTGTTGGCGCCGGTCATCGCCTTGCCGCGACGGCCGTTGTCGAGCAGCGAATCGACCGCTTCCTGCAGCATGCGCTTTTCGTTGCGCACGATGATTTCAGGGGCCTTCAGCTCCAGCAGCCGCTTCAGACGGTTGTTGCGGTTGATGACGCGGCGGTACAGGTCGTACAGGTCGGAGGTCGCGAAGCGGCCGCCGTCCAGCGGCACCAGCGGACGCAGTTCGGGCGGCAGCACCGGCAGCACTTCGAGGATCATCCACTCGGGCTTGATGCCGGACTTCTGGAAACCTTCAAGAATCTTCAGGCGCTTCGACAGCTTCTTCAGCTTGGTATCGGAACCGGTTTTGCTGATTTCCGAGTGCAGGCTTTCCACCTCGGTATGCAGGTTGATCGAGCGCAG
>CAMTWC010000022.1:0-64591 GCA_947085345.1 uncultured Gammaproteobacteria bacterium
CGGACGCCCCCTTCTGTTCAGTGGTTGTAGACGCTCCCACTTTGGCACATTGATGCCGAATAGGGCGGGGGCGTCCATCCCATTGAGGCGCGTAGCGACGCGGCAATCCAGGAATTTTCAGGGTTGGTTGATCTGGATCGCAGCGGCCTTCGGCCTCGCGATGACAAGTTCTGCGTGGTTTCATTTCCCGCCCCCTTGCGCCAATTCCAGCAGCGCCTCGGTCTGCTCCTCGATGCGCGTCTTGATTTTTCGGTCCAGCTTGCGCAGCCAGTAGCCGGGAATGCCGGAAACCCCATAGGCCGCGCCGGCCAGCATGCCGGCCAGGGCACCGTTGGTGTCTGCGTCCTCGCCGCAGTTCACCACCTCGGTCACGCAGGACTCGAAGCTGTCTGTGAGGAAAAAAGAGTGGAGCACCGTCTGCACCGTATCGACGATGTAGCCCGAGGCGCGTTTGGGATAGGGCTCGAAGCGGAATTCCGGGAAGTCCGCGATCAGGCGGTTCGCTTCGGCGCGGCAGCCCTTGATGCCGCCGCCGCGGATCAGGCTGCGCACCATGTTCCCGAGTGCCAGCGTCGCCGCATCCGACAGCGGGTGGTTGTGGGTGAGGTGGCATTGTTCCGGCGTCGCGCGGGTGAAGGCGCCGTCATCATTCAGCGTCGCCAGCGCCAGCGGCAGGCTGCGCATGCAGGCGCCGTTGCCGCCGTCGCTCTCGCTGGGCTCGCCTGCCAGCGTGCCTTCCACCATGTAGCGCTGGATGCCGCGGCGGCAGGTGTTGCCCACATCCAGCGGCTTCGACTTGAGCCAGCCGACGAAGGCATCCGCCGCAGCCACGGCGTTCCAGCCGCCGCTGGCCAGGATGGCCTGTCCCAGCGCCAGCGCCATCTGGGTGTCGTCGGTGACCTGGCCGGGCTTGAGCTTGAGCCAGCCGCCGCCGATGATGTCGCGGTGCATGCCGTAGGCATGCTGGATTTCGGCCGGCATCATGAATTCGACGGTGGCGCCCAGGGCGTCACCGACGGCGAAACCCAGGTAAGCACCCAGCGCGCGTTCGCGCACCTCCCATTGAGTCACATTCATTCCTCAGAGATAGCTGGCCATGCGAAATCTCGGCGAGGGCGCCGCTCCTACAGCTCCTGCCGGATAACGCATTGGGGAACCCCACGGCTCCGTTCCGGCGATCGCCTGGAACACGGTTAAAGCGTGTGGATCGGAATGGGCGCGCGCTTGCGCCCTACCAGACCATCGACCTTCCGGCGCGCGTCTTCCACCCGCAGCGGTTTCAGCAGCAGGCCATCGATGCCGGCGCTTTGGCAGGCGGTCACCAGGGGGTCGTTGCGGCTGTCCGCCACCAGCAGGATTTTCGCGCCGGCCAGGCGCGAGCGGACGAGCGCGAGCACCTCCACGCCGCGCTCGGCGACGACGTCGATGCCCAGCAGCAGCAGGTCGGGCTTCCAGTCGACGCTCTTGTCGAATGCCGCCTCCAGCGTGGGCAGGTCGTGGGTCTCGTTCTCGTCGTGCAGCATGAACTGCAGCGCCATGCGGGTGATGTCGTCGTTGGCCACCACGAACAGGCGTTTGTTGTCCAGGGCCTTTGCGGTCTCTACGCCAATCTGCATCGAATTTCTCCTGAATGTCTCGTTCTACCGAATGGGAGTAGAGCAAGAAGCGTTCCGAGGCGCATTCCACAGCTGGATGCGGCTGGGCGGGGTCGATGCCGTAGCGGTCCCTGTCGCATGTCGGACAAGGCTCGTCCGAGTGTATGGTTTGCAACAAACGCGCGGGGGCTGCCGGGCGAGTGAACGCGCGGCCTGGCAGGGCTCGGGCGCGTGGCACGTACGTTGCTTCGGCTACGGGGCGATCAATCGAGGCCACCATGATTTTCTCCCGCACCAGCCAATACGCCATCCAGGCGCTGATCTACCTGGCGACCCAGCCGAGCGGGAAGTGGGTGCTCAACCGCGAAATCGCGCAGGCGCTGGGCGTGCCATCGGCTTATCTCGCCAAGGTGCTGCATGACTTGTCCCGTGGGGAGATGCTGAATTCGTCGCGTGGCCGCCATGGCGGCTTCAGCTTGCGCAGCGACGCCGGGAAAAGCAATTTGCTCGATATTCTTCTGCTGATGGATGGCCCCCGGGTGGATCGGGAGTGCCTGCTCGGGCTCAAAGCGTGCAATGACGAGACCGCCTGTCCGCTGCATCGCAAGTGGAAACCCGTCAAGAAAGACATCCTCGCCTGCCTCGGCAACATCACCCTGACCCATCTGGCGAGGGCGGTTCAAAGCGGCCAATACCGCTTGTGCGATCTGCCGCAGGCTTTGGCGCAGCACTAAATCCCGGCGGGTGTCTTTTGCCATCCGGAAAACCCATCGGCCCGGGGCGTGCCTCCTACAACCCCTGCCTGTGGGAGCACCCGCGAGGGGTAGGCCGTGGTTGTCCCCGCAAGGGGGAGGCCATGTCTGTAAGCTGCTGAAGCAGCAACAGCCATGCACTAAGGTCGGTCAATCGGCAACAACCACGCACCGGCGCCCTCACCGCGATCTTCGCCTCCTGGCCTGTCCCCTTCACGACAGTGTTTTTTGTCTTTGTCGCGTTTGCAACATGCTGGCGCGGTCGGTTTTTATCACAAAAAAATACGAATAAACAATCGCTTATACGTTTTATTCATGGGTGGCACGGTCGTTGCTGAGTACCGGGCGTGCAGTAAATGTTTTGCCGGCTCCGTATTCGATAAGAAGAAGAAGAAAGGTACGCAGCAGATTTTTGAGTCGGCTGAGTGCTTGCTGCCAGGGCGAATCGGTTTTGAATTTTTTAACTTAAGGAGAAATACATGTCTGCTCTGAGACAAATCGCTTTTTACGGCAAGGGTGGGATCGGCAAATCCACCACTTCGCAAAACACGCTGGCTGCGCTGGCTGACCTGGGGCAGAAAATCCTCATCGTCGGTTGCGATCCCAAGGCCGACTCCACCCGTCTGATTTTGCACGCCAAAGCCCAGGATACCATCCTGAGTCTGGCCGCCGAAGCCGGCAGCGTGGAAGACCTCGAACTCGAGGACGTGATGAAGATCGGCTACAAGGACATCCGTTGCGTCGAGTCCGGCGGCCCTGAGCCTGGCGTCGGCTGCGCCGGCCGCGGCGTGATCACGTCCATCAACTTCCTGGAAGAAGAAGGCGCCTACGACGGCATCGACTACGTGTCCTACGACGTGCTGGGCGACGTGGTGTGCGGCGGCTTCGCCATGCCCATCCGCGAGAACAAGGCGCAGGAAATCTACATCGTCATGTCCGGCGAGATGATGGCCATGTATGCCGCCAACAACTTCTCCAAGGGCATTCTGAAGTATGCAAACTCCGGCGGCGTGCGCCTGGGCGGCCTGATTTGCAACGAGCGTCAGACCGACAAGGAGTACGAGCTGGCTGAGTCGCTGGCCGGCAAGCTGGGCACCAAGCTGATTCACTTCGTCCCCCGGGATAACGTGGTGCAGCACGCCGAACTGCGCCGGATGACGGTGCTGGAGTACGCGCCCGATTCCAAGCAGGCCCAGGAGTACCGCGACCTGGCCACGAAGATCCACAACAACGCGGGCAACGGCACCATCCCGACCCCGATCACCATGGACGAACTGGAAGACCTGCTGATGGAGCACGGCATCATGAAGCCGGTGGACGAGTCTGTCGTCGGCAAGACCGCTGCCGAGCTTGCAGCGGAAGCGGCTGCGGCTGCGTAACGGCGCCCTGTCGCCTGTGCGCCTTGGCGCATGGGCGACGCGGTCCACAGAGGGAAACCTCTGCCAAGGGCGTCGCCGGTTTTACGGAACGGTGCCATTCGCAGAGTTTTCCCGGGGAACCGGGATGCCGGTGTCTAGTGTTCACATCAAACAGGAGGGCGAAATGAGCCTCACAGTCGAGCAAGTCAAAGCCAGAAACCAGGACCTCATCAAGGAGGTGCTGGAAGTCTATCCGGACAAAACCGCCAAGCGGCGCGCCAAGCACCTGGGCACCTTCGAGGAAGGTAAGCCCGACTGCGGCGTGAAGTCCAACGTCAAGTCCATCCCGGGCGTGATGACCATCCGCGGTTGCGCCTACGCCGGTTCCAAGGGCGTGGTGTGGGGCCCGATCAAGGACATGATCCACATCAGCCACGGGCCGGTCGGTTGCGGCCAGTATTCCTGGGCCGCCCGCCGCAACTACTACATCGGCACCACCGGCGTGGATACCTTCGTCACCATGCAGTTCACCTCCGACTTCCAGGAGAAGGACATCGTCTTCGGCGGCGACAAGAAGCTGGAGAAGATCATGGACGAGATCCAGGTGCTGTTCCCGCTCAACAAGGGCATCACCGTGCAGTCCGAGTGCCCGATCGGCCTGATCGGCGACGACATCGAAGCGGTGTCGAAGAAGAAGTCCAAGGAGTTCGGCGGAAAAACCATTGTGCCGGTGCGCTGCGAAGGTTTCCGCGGCGTGTCGCAGTCGCTCGGCCACCACATCGCCAACGACACCATCCGCGACTGGGTGTTCGACAAGATGGACGGCAAGCCCGCAGCCTTCGAAGCCACGCCCTACGACGTGGCCATCATCGGCGACTACAACATCGGCGGCGACGCCTGGGCATCCCGCATTCTGCTTGAAGAGATGGGCCTGCGCGTGATCGCCCAGTGGTCTGGCGACGGTTCCATCGCCGAGCTGGAGAACACCCCCAAGGCCAAGCTCAACGTGCTGCACTGCTACCGCTCGATGAACTACATCAGCCGCCACATGGAAGAGAAGTACGGCATTCCCTGGGTCGAGTACAACTTCTTCGGGCCCTCCAAGATCGCGGCATCCCTGCGCGAAATCGCCAGCCACTTCGACGACAAGATCAAGGAAGGCGCCGAGCGCGTCATCGCCAGGTACCAGCCGATGATGCAGGCCGTCATCGACAAGTACAAGCCGCCTCTGGAAGGCAAGACCGTGATGCTGTTCGTCGGCGGCCTGCGTCCGCGCCACGTCATCGGCGCCTACGAGGACCTGGGAATGGAAATCGTCGGCACCGGCTACGAGTTCGGCCACAACGACGACTACCAGCGCACCACCCACTACGTGAAGGACGGCACCCTGATCTACGACGACGTTACCGGCTACGAGTTCGAGAAGTTCGTCGAGAAGATCCAGCCCGACCTGGTGGGCTCCGGCATCAAGGAGAAGTACGTGTTCCAGAAGATGGGCGTGCCCTTCCGCCAGATGCACTCGTGGGACTACTCGGGTCCGTATCACGGCTACGACGGCTTCGCCATCTTCGCCCGCGACATGGACATGGCGATCAACAACCCCGTGTGGGGCCTGACCAGGGCGCCCTGGAAGTAAATGTTTTCGTGATGGGTGAGGAGTGAGGGGTAGACCCACACCCGCCTCACACCTAACGCCTCACGCCTCACCGAATTTGAAGGAGTAATGACATGACCCAGAACGTAGAAAACGTAATCGACCACTTCAATCTGTTCCGCGGGCCGGAATACATCGAGATGTTCGAGAACAAGCGGAAGAATTTCGAGAACGCGCATCCCGACGACAAGATCGAGGAAGTGCGCGAGTGGACCAAGAGCTGGGAATACCGCGAGAAGAACTTCCAGCGCGAGGCGCTGACGGTCAACCCGGCCAAGGCCTGCCAGCCGCTGGGCGCGGTGTTCGCCGCCGTCGGCTTCGAGGGCACCATGCCTTTCGTGCACGGCTCGCAGGGCTGCGTTGCCTACTACCGCAGCCACTTTTCCCGCCACTTCAAGGAGCCCAGCTCCTGCGTCTCGTCGTCGATGACCGAAGATGCGGCGGTGTTCGGCGGCCTCAACAACATGATCGACGGGCTGGCCAACACCTACAACATGTACAAGCCGAAGATGATCGCGGTGTCCACCACCTGCATGGCGGAGGTGATCGGCGACGACCTCAACGGCTTCATCCAGAATGCCCGCGCCAAGGGCAGCGTGCCGGAAGACTTCGACGTGCCCTACGCGCACACCCCGGCCTTCGTCGGCAGCCACATCACCGGCTACGACAATGCGCTCAAGGGCATCGTCAGCCACTTCTGGGAAGGCAAGGAGCGCACGCCCAACGAGAAGATCAACTTCATCGGCGGCTTCGACGGCTACACCGTCGGCAACCTGCGCGAAGTCAAGCGCATCTTTGACCTGATGGGCGTGGAATACACCATCCTAGCCGACAACAGCGATGTATGGGACACCCCGGCCGACGGGGAATTCCGCATGTACGACGGCGGCACCACGCTGGATGATGCCAAGGCCGCGATCAACGCCAAGGCCACCATCTCGATGCAGGAATACTGCACCGAGAAGACCCTGGCCTACATCGCCGAGAAAGGCCAGGAAACCGTGGCCTTGAATCATCCGGTGGGCGTGGCTGGAACCGACAAGTTCCTGATGGAAGTCGCCCGCATCACCGGCAAGCCGATTCCCGCAGCGCTGACCAAGGAGCGCGGCCGTCTGGTGGACGCCATCGCCGACTCCAGCGCCCACATCCACGGCAAGAAGTTCGCGATCTACGGCGATCCCGACCTGTGCATGGGCCTGGCTGCCTTCCTGATGGAACTGGGCGCCGAGCCGATGCACGTGCTCTCCACCAATGGCGGCAAGGACTGGGAAGCCAGGATGCAGGCGCTGTTCGACAGCTCGCCGTTCGGCAAGGGCTGCCATGCCTATGCGGGCAAGGACCTGTGGCACATGCGTTCGCTGCTCAATACCGAGCCGGTGGACTTCCTGATCGGCAACACCTACGGCAAGTACCTGGAGCGTGATACCGGCACCCCGCTGATCCGCATCGGCTTCCCGGTGTTCGACCGCCACCACCATCACCGCTACCCGGTGTGGGGCTACCAGGGTGCGATGAACGTGCTGGTGTGGCTGCTGGACAAGATCTTCGACGAGATGGACAAGAACACCATCATCCCGGCGAAGACCGACTACAGCTACGACATCATTCGCTGATGCGGTGAGGCGTGGGGGGAGAGGGGGGAGGCGTAACGGTCAAACCTCGCACCTCACGCCTGACCCCTAACGCCTCACGGAGCAAAGTCATGGATGCACTGTCGAAAAAAGTCCAGGAAGTCTTCGACGAACCCGCCTGCGGCAAGAACCAGGCGAAATCGGAGAAAGACCGCAAGAAGGGATGCACCAAGCAGTTGCAGCCCGGTGCGGCGGCTGGCGGCTGCGCCTTCGACGGCGCCAAGATCGCCTTGCAGCCCATCACCGACGTGGCGCACCTGGTGCACGGCCCGATCGCCTGCGAAGGCAACTCGTGGGACAACCGCGGCGCCAAGTCCTCCGGCTCGCGCCTCTACCGCACCGGCTTCACCACCGACATCAACGAGCTCGACGTGGTCTACGGCGGCGAGAAGCGCCTGTTCCGGCCGGTGAAGGAAATCGTCGACAAGTACGACCCGCCCGCCGTGTTCGTCTATCAGACCTGCGTCACCGCCCTGATCGGCGACGACATCGAGGCGGTGTGCAAGGCCGCCACCGCGAAGTTCGGCAAGCCGGTGATCCCGGTCAACGCGCCCGGCTTCGTCGGCAACAAGAATCTCGGCAACAAGCTGGCCGGCGAAGCGCTGCTCGACTATGTGATCGGCACTGAGGAACCCGAGACCACCACGCCCTACGACATCAACATCATCGGCGAGTACAACCTCGCCGGCGAACTGTGGCAGGTGAAGCCGCTCCTCGACGAGATGGGCGTGCGCATCCTGTCCTGCATTTCCGGCGACGCCAAATACAAGGAAGTCGCCTACAGCCATCGCGCCAAGGCCGCGATGATGGTGTGCTCCAAGGCAATGATCAACATCGCCCGCAAGATGGACGAGCGCTACCAGATTCCCTTCTTCGAGGGATCTTTCTACGGCATCGGCGACATGAGCGATTCGCTGCGCAACATCGCCAGACTGCTGGTGGAGAAGGGCGCGCCGGCCGAGCTGCTGGAACGCACCGAAGCCATCATCCAGCGCGAGGAGGCCGGGTTCTGGCAACGCATGGAGCCGTACAAGGATCGCCTCAAGGGCGTGAAGGTGCTGCTCATCACCGGCGGGGTGAAATCCTGGTCGGTGGTGTCCGCGCTGCAGGAAGTCGGCATGAAAATCGTCGGCACCAGCGTCAAGAAATCCACCCTCGAGGACAAGCAGAAGATCAAGGAGCTGATGGGCGAGGATGCCCACATGATCGACGACATGACGCCGCGCGAAATGTACAAGCTGCTCAAGGACGCCGAGGCCGACATCATGCTCTCCGGCGGACCCTCGCAGTTCATCGCGCTCAAGGCCAAGATGCCCTGGCTTGACATCAACCAGGAACGCCACCACGCCTATGCCGGCTACGACGGCATGGTGACGCTGGTGCAGGAGATCGACAAGGCGCTCTACAACCCGATCTGGGAGCAGGTCAGGAAGCCTGCGCCGTGGGATATCCCGGCCGAAGTCGTGCCCCTCGAAATGCCTCTGCAGGCGGTCGCATAAACATGGCTACCGTCACCCACGTCAAGAAATCCTGCGCGGTCAACCCGCTCAAGATGAGCGCGCCGATCGGCGCGGCGCTGGCCTTCATGGGGCTGGACAACTGCATGCCGACGCTGCACGGCTCGCAGGGCTGCACCGCCTTCGGCCTGGTGCTGTTCGTGCGCCACTTCAAGGAAGCGGTGCCGATGCAGACCACGGCCATGAACGAGGCCACCACCATCATGGGCGGCATGGACAACGTCGAGCAGGCCATCCTCAACATCCACAAGCGCGCCAAGCCGACCATCATCGGCATCGCATCGACCGGTTTGACCGAGACCAAGGGCGACGACGTCGACGGCTATCTCGGTCTCATCCGCAAGAAGCACCCGGAGCTGGACGAGCTGGCGCTGGTGTACGTCTCCACCCCGGACTACGTCGGCGCCTTCCAGGACGGCTGGGCCAAGGCGGTGGCCAAGATCGTGAACGAACTGGCCGAGCCCGGCGAGAAGGTCGCCGGCCAGGTGAACGTGCTCGCCGGCAGCCACCTCACGCCCGGCGACATCGAAGAGATCCGCGAGATCGTCGAAGCATTTGGTTTGAAACCCATCATTCTGCCCGACTTGTCCGGTTCCATGGACGGCCACGTGCCGGACAACTTCAGCCCCACCACGCTGGGCGGCACCACGCTGACGGAACTGCGCATGACGGGTTCCTCCGAATTCACGCTCGCCATCGGCGCGCACATGCGCGACGCCGCACAGACCCTGCAGGACAAATGCGGCGTGCCGTTCGAGGTGCTGGAAACCCTCACCGGACTCGACGGCTGCGACCGCCTGATGAGCCTCTTGGCCGAGAAATCCGGCCGCGCCGCCCCCAACAAATACCGCCGCCAGCGCAGCCAGCTGGTGGATGCCATGCTCGACGCGCACTTCTATATCGGCGGAAAGAAAATCGCCATCGGCGCCGAGCCCGACCTGCTGTGGGGCATCGGCAACCTGTTCGTCGGCATGGGCGCGGAACTCACCGCCGTGGTGAGCACGACGCAGTCGCCGCTGCTGGAGAAGCTGCCGGCGCGGGAAGTGCTGATCGGCGATCTGGAAGATCTCGAAGGCCGCGCGCAGGGCTGCGACCTGCTGGTGACGCACTCGCACGGCCGCCAGATGGCCGAGCGGCTGAACCTGCCTTTCCTGCGCATGGGCATTCCCCAGTTCGACCGCCTGGGCGCGGCGCATCAGGTGACGGTGGGGTATCGCGGCACGCGCGGCCTGGTTTTCGAAGTGGCCAATATGTTCATGGCGGTGGCGCACGAGCCTCTGCCTGACGATTGGCGGCAGGCAGATTTGGGGGCGGCATGTGGAAGTTGTGCGTCGGCTGCGGCTCATTGACTGCGGCTCTGGTAAACGTTTTTCAAATGGAGGCACTATGAAAGTCGCGTTTTGTACACAGGACATGAAGCGGGTCGATGCCCACTTCGGCTGGGCGAAGAACATCGCCATCTACGACGTCTCGTCGGACGACAGCCACTTCGTGGAGACGATCCAGTTCGACGGCGACCTCCAGGAAGACGGCAACGAGGACAAGCTCGCGCCCAAGCTGGAGGCGATCAAGGACTGCGCCATTCTCTACGTGGCGGCGATCGGCGGTTCCGGCGCGGCACGCGTCGTGGCCAGCAACATCCACCCGATCAAGGTGCAGGAGCCGGAAGTCATCGACGACATCCTGGTCAAGCTGCAAGGGGTGCTGAAGGGCACGCCGCCGCCGTGGCTGCGCAAGGCGGTCCTGAAGGGCCAGGAAAAAACATTCGATTTTGACGAAGAGGTCCACGATGCCTAGTACCGAAACCGCCGTTGCCGCTGCCGATCCGATGCAGTCGCTGTTCGTGAAAGAGCTGATCAAGCAGTGGCGCGCCCAGGACGCGCACGGCGCGTGGGAAGGCAAGACCGACGCCAAGCTGCTGGAGCCCTACATCGTCACCAAGGAGCAACGCCGGCAAATGCCGATCATCGACGACCCCGATCCGGAAACCCTGTGGCGGGTGGAGCTGTACTACAACGCCATCGGCCTCGCCATCGAGCGCCAGACCGGCGTCATGGTGACGCCCATGATGAAGATGTCCCACGAGGGCTTTGGCCGCATCGTGCTGCTGGCCGGGCGCCTGGTGGCGGTCAACAAACAGTTGCGCGACGTACACCGCTTCGGATTCGAGAGCATGGAAAAGCTCGCGGAGGAAGGCGAGAAGCAGGTTGCGGCAGGGGTTGGCATGGTGAACCAGTTTCCCGGCGCGGCCAAATATGGATAAGCCGCACATGTGTGCGGAGACGTGGCGGACGTGAATCCTTTCCGGGTTCAGGACGCCGATTGAAGCTGAAAGGAGCAAATCATGGCTGTAATCCTTGAACGTGGAATGGACGTCGACGTGCCCCATTGGATCGACATTATCGAGAACGAAGATTTCGAGCAGTATCTGGCCGGGATCGAGGCGAAAGCTGAAGGAAAGGACAACATGGAAGACAAGGACGCCCTCAAGGCCGAGGTCAAGAAACTCAACGCACGCGCCATGGAGGCGAGGATGGCGCTGCACGACCTGTCGGAAGAACTGCCCGCCGGCCTGGAGACCGTCATGGACGTCGCCCAGCAAACCGTCGCCGCCTTCCAGAATCTGGATGCAGCGCGCAAGAAACTGGCAGCCGCCGGCAGCTAGGGAGACGGTCATGGCTTTCGTCACGGTCACCATGCCCGATGGGCGCAGCTGGACGCCGAAGTTCGTCGGCGAGATCAATCAGGAGAAGTGCATCGGCTGCGGCCGCTGCTTCCGGGTGTGCGGGCGTGACGTGCTGCAACTGGTGGGCGTCACCGAGGACGGCGAGTTCATCCCCGTTCAACTCGGCAGCGACGATGACGACGATGAAGAGTACGAGCGCAAGGTCATGACCATCTCCAACCAGATGAACTGCGTCGGTTGTGAGGCCTGCTCCAAGATTTGCCCGAAGGATTGCTATACGCATGCGGAGATGACCGCGGAATAAATCGCCGCAGATTGAATAAAACAAGGGAGGCCGCGATGCAGGTTCAAAACACGATGAGCCATGAGCAGCTGATGGCCTATGCCAGCGATCCCGACAACGTGCTGACCCAGGCCTTCGCCGGCGCGGTTCGCACCGCCTTTGCCAGCGGCACGTTTCCGGCGCTGCTCTTCGGTTTGAGCGAACAGCAGTTCCGCTGCCTGCTCGACCGCTACTTCCCCGGGGCATGGCTGGAGCTTTTCGCGATGGCGGTCTTGTCCGACGCCGACGCGCCGTGCCCCGCCTTCCACCAGGAAGAGATGCAGGACCTGATCGCCCTGTTTCTGGAGCATCGTAGCAGCGAAAGCGAGGAAACGACCTGGCTTGCCTACGCCATTGCCGCCGGCTGTATGGGGGGCAATCACCTGTGGCAGGACATGGGCCTGTCCGACCGCCAGGCGCTGTCCGACCTGCTCAGCCGGAACTTCACCGCGCTGCACGACCAGAACACCGGCAACATGAAGTGGAAGAAATTCTTCTACAAGCAGCTGTGCAACCGCGCCGAGGTGAACCTGTGCAAGGCGCCGAGCTGCCAGGTGTGCAACGACTACAAGAGCTGCTTCGGGCCGGAAACCGCCGACGCAGCCCCGGTTGCGGCCGTGAGCCCCTGAGCGTGGGGGCTTTTTTTGCCTACCGTTATGTCGTATAAAGTAATAACGCTTTGAACCGCTTGCCGAGGCCGAGGAGACCCCGATGAAGCCCGCTGCCGACCGCCTGAAGACCGTGCCGTTTCCCGTCCCGCGCGGGCGCCGCTGGGACCATCTCGACCTGCTGGAACGCATCGACGCCAGCGGCTCGATCTCGGCCGCGGCCCAGGCCATGGGCATGAGCTACAAGGCGGCGTGGCAGGCGGTGGAGGCGATGAACAATCTCTCCGAACAACCCCTGGTCACGCGCCAGGCCGGCGGTACGCACGGCGGCGGTACCCGCCTGACGGAGTACGGGCGCCGCGTGGTGGCCGCGTACCACGGCCTGGAAAAGGAACGCCAGCGCGTGCTGGCCCAGCTGGACCAGGTCATGGGCGATTTTGACCAGTATTACCGTGTGATCAGGCGATTCGACATGCAGACCAGTGCACGCAACCAGTTCATCGGCCGGGTGAAGTCGGTGAAGAAGGGCGCCGTTAACGCCGAGGTGATCCTCGACATCGGCGGCGGCGACGAACTCGTCGCCATCATCACCAACGACAGCGTCGATCACCTCGACCTCGGCCCCGGCATCGAAGCCTATGCCCTGATCAAGGCGCCGTGGGTGGTCCTGACCACCGACGACGGCCTCAAGACCAGCGCGCGCAACCGCCTGTGCGGCGTCGTGGTGCGCTGCCAGGAAGGCGCGGTGAACGCCGAGGTGGTCCTCGAACTTCCCGGCGGCAAGCTCGTCACGTCCATCATCACCCACTCCAGCATCCCTTCCCTCGGCCTCGAGGTCGGGGCGCGCGCCTGTGCCCTGATCAAGGCTTCCCACATCATCCTCGCCGTCTCGCACTAAACGAAAGGAAAGGTCATGAAACCCGCACGCCTCACCCTCCTGGCCGCCCTCAGCCTGCTCGCCCTGCACGCCGACGCCGGCGAAGTGCGCGTCGCCGTGGCCGCCAACTTCACCGCGCCGATGAAACAGATCGCCGCGATGTTCCAGGCCGACACCGGCCACACCGTGCAGGCGAGCTACGGCGCCACCGGCAAGTTCTACGCTCAGATCAGGAACGGCGCGCCCTACGACGTGCTGCTGGCGGCCGACGACACCACGCCGGCCAGGATGGCCGCGGAAGGCCTGGCCGACCCGGCAAGCCGCTTCACCTACGCCGTCGGCAAGCTGGTGCTGTGGAGCAAGAAGCCCGGCTACGTGGACGGCAAGGGCGACGTCCTCAAGGGCCCGTTCGACAAGCTGGCGATCGCCAACCCCAAGCTCGCGCCCTACGGCCTGGCCGCGCAGGAAACCCTGCAGAAGCTGGGTCTGTGGGGTGAGGTGCAAGGCCGTCTCGTCATGGGCGAGAGCATCACCCAGACCCTGCAGTTCGCCGACACCGGCGCCGCCGACCTGGCCTTCGTCGCGATGTCCCAGACCGTCAAGGACGGCAAGCCGATCGGCGGCTCCGCCTGGGCGGTGCCGCAAGCCCTCTACACCCCGATCCGCCAGGATGCCGTCGTGCTGGCGCAGCCGCAGGACAGGGCCGCCGCCGTCGCCTTCATGAACTACCTGAAAGGTGCCAGGGCCATCACGGTAATCAAGCGCTTCGGCTACGATCTGCCCTGACCTCCGCCCGCAAGGAAGCGCATGCCCCCCGAAGACCTCCAGGCCATCTGGCTCACCCTCAGGCTGGCCTCGATCACCACCGCGATCCTGCTCGTCATCGCCACGCCCGTCGCCTGGTGGCTGGCGCACACCCGCTCGGTCTGGAAAGGCCCGGTGGGCGCGCTGGTCAACCTGCCGCTGGTGCTGCCGCCCACCGTGCTGGGCTTCTACCTGTTGATATGGATGGGTCCGCACGGCCCGATCGGGCATCTGACCGAATCCCTCGGCCTCGGCCGGCTGCCCTTCACCTTCTGGGGCATCGTGGTCGGCTCGGTGCTGTTCTCGCTGCCGTTCGCGGTGCAGCCGATCCAGAACGCCTTCGAGGCCATCGGCACGCGTCCCCTGGAAGCGGCGGCCACCCTGCGGGCCGGCTTCCTCGACCGCTTCTTCAGCGTCGCCGTGCCCCTGGCGCGGCCGGGCTTCCTCACCGCCATCGTGCTCGCCTTCGCGCACACCGTCGGCGAGTTTGGGGTGGTGCTGATGCTGGGCGGCAACATCCCCGGCGAGACGCTGGTTGTCTCGGTCGCGATCTACAACCGCGTCGAGGCCCTGGAATACGGCCCCGCCCACGTGCTGGCCGGCAGCATGGTGGCGTTCTCCTTCCTCGTGCTCTTGAGCCTCAACTGGCTCGGGCGGAGGCGCGAGGCATGAGTATCCGCGCGCAATTCAGGCTCGACCGCGGTGAATTCGCCCTCGACGTGCAACTCGACCTGCCCGGCCGCGGCGTCAGCGTCCTGTTCGGCCCGTCCGGTTCCGGCAAGACCACCTTGCTTCGATTGATCGCCGGGCTGGAGCGCGCGCCGGGTTTCCTGCAAGTGAACGGCGAAGTCTGGCAGGACGACGCGGCGAAGATCTTTCTGCCCACCCACCGGCGCGCCCTCGGCTACGTGTTCCAGGAGGCCAGCCTGTTCCCCCACCTGAGCGCGCGCCGCAACCTCGAATACGGCATGAAGCGCGTGCCGCCGGCCGAGCGCCGGGTCGACGTGGCCCACGTCATCGCGCTGCTGGGAATCGGCCACCTGCTCGAACGCAAGCCCGCGCGCCTGTCCGGCGGCGAGCGCCAGCGCGTCGCCATCGCCCGCGCGCTCGCCACCAGCCCGCGCATCCTGCTCATGGACGAGCCGCTGTCGGCGCTTGATCTCGCGCGCAAACAGGAAATCCTCCCCTATCTGGAACGCCTGCACGACGAACTGGAGATCCCCATCCTCTATGTCAGCCACGCCCCCGACGAAGTCGCGCGCCTGGCCGATTACATCGTGGCGATGGACGGCGGCCGCGTCGCCGCGCAGGGGCCGCTGGGCGAAACGCTGGCGCGCCTCGACCTGCCGATCCGCCTGGGCGAGGATGCCGGCGTCGTGCTCGAAGGCGAGATCGCCGAACTCGATGCCGAGTGGCATCTCGCGCGCGTCGCCTTCGCCGGCGGCAGCCTGTGGGTGCGCGACAGCGGATTGCCCGTGGGCCAGCACGTACGCGTGCGCATCCTCGCGCGCGACATCAGCGTCGCCCTCGAACCCCACAGCGACAGCAGCATCCTCAACGTCCTGCCCGCCACCGTCGAGCAGCTGGCGGACGACACCCACCCCGCGCTGGCGCTGGTGAAACTGAATGCCGCCAGCGCCCCGCTGGTCGCGCGCATCACGCGGCGCTCTGCCGCGAAGCTGGCACTGCGCCCAGGCCAGGCGGTGTGGGCGCAGATCAAGGCGGTGGCGCTGGTGGGGTAGAAATCGAGTAGCGCTGTGTGGCATATAACCGTCACTATGTCAGTAGTGACGGTGCTGAGCCATGTTTCCTTGACTGCCCTTGTTTCCCAGTCTAGTATGGCTTAAATCCGTCATTACATTGATAGTGAAGGAAATAAGCCTTATGAAAAAATCGCAAAACCTGTCCATGCCCCCGCGTCTTGCCGAGGCGCTCAGAGACATGGGCGAACACATCGCGCGCATGCGCAAGGCCCGCCATGTGCTGCAGGCGGACGCCGCGCTGCGCGCCAACATCAGCCGCGAGACGGCCTCGCGCATCGAAAACGGCGATGCGGCCGTCGCCATTGGCCAGGTCGTGCGCTATCTCGACGTCATCGCGCCCGGCGCGACCCTGGGCCGTTTGTACGAGACGCAGGATGCCGCGCTGGCCATGCTCGAAAAGTCGGAGAAGCGGCAGCGTGCCCGCAAGCTTTCCCCGCAGGCGCTGAAACACTATGAGTTCTAGGGAACTGGCCGTTTTCGCCTACCTGCCCGGTGAAGCCGCCGCCGTGCCGGCCGGCCTGCTCACCCTGGAAGAAGAGGGGGCGGTACCGCAGGGCGCGGATTTCGTTTACGGTCTGCGCTATCTCGATCGCCCCAGCGCCATCGAGATCGACCCCGTCAGCCTCGGCCTGCAGGACCGCGAGGCGGTGCGCGGCGTAAGGCTCCATCCCGTTGCAGGGCTTGCCCTGTTCGGCGCCATCCGCGACGCGGCGCCCGACGCCTGGGGCCGGCGCGTCATCGAAGCGCGGCGCAAGGTGCCGCTCAACAGTCTGCCGGAATCGGAATACCTGCTGGCGGCCGGTTCCAACCGCGTCGGAGCGCTGGATGTGCGCGCCGGCCTCGATGCGGGCGAAACCGCAGGCGAACTCGGCGATGTCCGCAAACTCGACTACTTTCTCGAAGCCGCCCATCGCATCGAAGAAGGCCTGCCGCTCCCCACACGGCTCGAAGCCTTCTTCGATGCAGGCAGCGCGCTGGGCGGCGCACGGCCCAAGGCAACGGTGGCGGATGCGGACGGCAAGCTCTGGCTCGCGAAATTCCCGTCGCGCGGGGACGCCTACGACGTTCCCGTCGTGGAAGCGGCCACCCTGAAGCTCGCCGGCGCAGCCGGCCTGACCGTTCCGCGAATTGAAATGGTCGATGTCGGCGAGGGCCGGCACGTCATGCTGATCGAACGCTTCGACCGCGCGGGCGTCGCCGGCGCATTGAGCCGGCGGCACTTCATCAGCGCGCTCACCCTCGTCGGCTGCCCGGAACAGGATTCGCCGAACCGGAACTATGCCGACATCGCCGATGCCCTGCGCAAATTCGGGGCGGCCAAACGCCTTGCGGCGGACCTGGAAGAACTGTTCGCCCGCATGGTATTCAACATCCTGGTCAGCAACGACGACGACCACCTGCGCAACCATGGGCTGCTGTGGGAACCCGACGCGCGGGCCTGGACGCTCAGCCCCCTGTATGACGTGGTGCCGCGGCCCACGCAGGCTACGGAACGCTTCCTGCATCTGGGCATCGGCCCCCAGGGGCGCTTGGCCACCCTGACCAACGCCATGGCCTGGGCCGCCCGCTTCGGCCTGACCCACGACAAGGCGCGGGCGGCCATCGACAGGGTGTGGCGCGTCGTGCGCGAATGGAAAAACCGTTTCGAGGAATACGGCGTTCCCGCCGCCCAGATCGACAAGGTGAGCAGCGCGTTCAGGCATGCGCGGGAGATCGGCGGCCCGGGACCTGGAACGCATTCTGCTTGATCCCCGAGGCGGCGCATCAAACGTAGGGTTTGCTACACACCTGCGCGCGCATCCATCCAAAGGCCAAGGGGGCGGCAAATCATGAACGCTGGAATCGTCAAGGCAAATCCTCACTATCAGCGGCTCGGCGGGGCGGAAGCCGTGCGCGGGCTGGTCGACCGCTTCTACGACCTGATGGACGCCGATCCGGATTATTACGGCATCCGCAAACTGCATCCGCCGGACCTGGGTGAATCCCGCAACAAGCTCTACTGGTTCCTGAGCGAGTGGACGGGCGGCCCGGCCCTGTTCGCCGAGCACGTCGGCCAGCCCTTCCTGCGCCGCCGCCACGCGCCCTTTGCCATCGGCGTGAGCGAGCGGGATCAATGGATGGGCTGCATGGTGCGCGCCATGCAGGAGGCAGGGCTTGCGGCCGACCTGCGGGCGGAACTGCAGCAGGCCCTGTTCAAGACCGCAGACTTCATGCGCAACCAGCCCGAATAGCGCACCCGCTGCGTCGGTGACGATCCCGCGCCGTCTTCCCACCCCTCACCTGAAACGGGACACCCACCATGAATGAACTCTTTGCAATCTGCCGCACCAACGAAATCGACGAAGACCGGCCGAGCGGATTCTGGCTGGCAGTGCGTACCGAAACCGGCGAAGCCAAGCCCTGGCCCATCGTGATCGGGCGCAAGGGAAACCGTTTTTTCGGATACGAAAATGCCTGCCCCCACACAGGCAGCCGGCTGGATACGCAGCCCGGGCGTTTCCTCGATGAGGACGGCAACTTCCTCACCTGCGGCAGCCATCGCGCGCAGTTCGACCTGGATACCGGCAACTGCTTCATCGGGCCGTGCAGGGGACAGCAGCTGACCCCCGTCACCCTGGTGATCGACGACAGCGATGTCTGCGTCACGGGCGTGGAGCTGGCCGAAGAAGACGGCCTGGATCGCGGCGATTGAGCCGCTGGCCGCGCGCCTCAGCCGCCGCTCAAAACTTCAGCGAGCGTTTCCGGCGAAAGCGTCGTGGCCTGGGCAAACCCGCCGACGAAGCGGATCGAGTCCGGCCATATCGCGAACAGCGAGAAGTCGGCAAAGCTGAACAAGTCCACGCTCTGGGGAAACCGGGACAGGTAGGCAGACTTCGCCTCGGCATGGCCTTCGGCTCCGTCGGCGTATTGCACCGCCCGGCCCTGTACCGTGATCCGGGCCAATGCCTGGGCAGGCACGTCGGGCGTCGGCGGCGCGATGACCAGGAGGCTCACGTGCGGGCTCAACAGCATGTCCTTGGTGTGCGTCGCGAGTTGACTGACATGGATGACGAAACCCGAGCCGCCGGGAAGCAGGGCGAAGGGCACCATGGACACATACGGCCGGCCCTCGTGAAGCGTTCCAAGGGCAGCCACTTCTTGTGTTCGCAATAGCTCACGGAGTTGGGCGTAGGCGGGATTCATCAGTGGGGCGTATGGGTCATCGGCACTCGGTTTGCTGGGTAACGTGGAAGTCGCCGGCGCTGCATGACTGTCCTATGGGTCGATTGAGGGAACTTGATGCTACCAGCGTCCAAATCTTCGTGCGCTTACTGTCTTTAGCCGGCCAGTTCCAGACGGACAGGGACATCCCCGAGCTCGAGGATGTAGTCCTTCATCGAGCGCCCGACTATCGACACGGGTCGCTGCGGCAGGGCCGGCGCCTTGGTGGGCCGGCTCACGATGGTGTTCGCCGGGTCGGGCGCGCCGGTCATGCTGCCTGCAGGTGCTTGTGCCTGTCCCGCAGCATGTTCATGCAGGCGAGGTTGGCCGCCACATCGAGCGCGGTGAAACCGTCTAGGGTTTCCAGCGTGGTGTCGGCGCCGGCGTCGAGCAACAGCCTGACGATCTCGCTCTTGCCGGCCGAGGCGGCGTAGATGAGCGCGGTGGCGCCGTTGACGTTCTGGCTGTCGAGCGGCGCACCGGCCTTGATCAGGGCGTTCACGCAGGGCGCGTTGCCGGCGTAGCAGGCGAACCACAGCGCGCCGTTGCCGTCGGCGTTCATCTCGCGCGGGTCTGCGCCGCGCGACAGCAGGTCGCCGATGTAACCGATGCGGCCCAGGCGGGCGGCGTACATCAGCGGGGTGGTGGCGTTGGCGATGCGGCCGTGCAGGGTTTGCTGCAGCGAGTCGGCGGAGGGGAAGCCCTGGTTTTCGAGCCAGGCTTTGAGTGCGGTGTCATTCATCGTGGGCCTCCAGGGTCATGGCTTCATGCCTGCGAATCCGACCAGCGCTCCGAGCGGAACGCGGTGGCGATGGCGGCGGCGCGGGCTTCCTGCAGGGCGTCGGCGTCGAGCGCGCTGGCGTCGATGTCGGCGCAGGCCTTGAGCGCAATGCCGAGCAGGGCCGCCTTGGGATAGTCGCGGGGCGCGTGTCCCCCATAGGCGCGGTAGTCGCACGCGCACAGCGTCATCAGCTGGGCGTAGCGTTCCGGGTGGTCAAAGGCGCCGACGCGCGCCAGCAGCGCGGCGACCGGGCCGGCGCGCACTTCGCCCACGCGGTGCACCCGCTCGCATTCGGCGAGCGCCAGCAGGGCCAGTTCGCGGCAGTCTGCCGGCACCTGGAAACGTGCGCACATCGCCTCGATGCGGGGGCGGCCGCGCTCGACGTGGCGATAGTGGACCGGCAGATGCTCGGGCGGGGAGTCCGACTTGCCGACGTGCATCGCCATCGCGGCGAAGCGCACCGGCAGCGGCGCGCCGCAGCGGGCCGCCTCGTCCAGCACGCGCAGCAGATGCTGGCCGATGTCGACCTGCGGCGGATCGTCGGCGATCTGCGGCACGCCGAACACGCCCGCCACTTCAGGCAGCACTTCCATCAAGGCGCCGCTGGCGTAGAGGGCGCGGAACATGTTCGAGGGCGTCCGGCCCATGAGGCCGCGCGCCAGTTCCGGCCACACGTCGCTCGCCGCGATGAGGCTCAGCGCGCCGTCTTCGACCTGTTCGAACATCAGCTCCAGCGTCTCGTCGTCCAGCATGCCGTCGGGGCCGGCGGACAGCGCCGCCAGGCGCAGCAGGCTCAGCGCGGGATGGGTCTGCAGGAGGTCGGGGAGGCGAGGGAGGGATGTGGGAGGCATGGGTCGCGTTGCACGCGCAACGATTTGGTCATCCGGTCAGCGCGGCGGCTCGGTCCGATTGGGTTTTCCCGAGCAGGACGGCGTTCGCGTTGATGGCAAATTCGCGCCAGGCGGCGGCGAGGTCGCGGGTGATGGCGTCGCGGTAGTCCTTGCCCGGATCGTGCTCGTCGGGGAAGTTTGACAGCGCGCACGAGCTGCGATTGAGTTGCACGACCTCGTCCAGCAGCGCGGCGTTGAAGCCCTCGAACGGCGCCAGCACGGCGGGCGTGAGTTCGCAGCGGCCGCGCTGCACGGCGACGCCGGATAGGTCGAACGCCAGCCCGCCGAGCTGGTCGAGCGCTTCGCTGTATACCTGCTCCACGGTGTCGAGCAGGGCGCGCTGGGTCAGTTGTTCGCTCGCCTGGGCGGACAGATGGCGGTGCAGGTGCTGGCGGTAGCGCTGGGTCGCGCCGCTGCGCAGCGCGGCGACCGTTTCATTGAAGCGGGCGAGGCAGGCGGCGTTGCCGTGCAGCGGCTGCGCGCTGGCTGGCGCCGCCACCGCGAGTTCGCGCTGGATGCGGGCCGCCGCTTCCAGCGCGCCTTCCAGATAGCCGCCGCCGGTGCCGGCGGTTTCCGATCCGCCGAGGAACAGCTTTCCGTTCCACAGCGGGCGCCGCAGCTGCGGGTTGCCGTATTGCGGATGGCTGGCGGGCGGCGTCAGGTCGAGCGTGCTGCAGGTGAACGGCTCGGCCGCCCAGTCCTGCACGTGCTGCTCGCCGCGCTCCGCCTCGCTGCCGAACACCTGCACCAGCTGGCTCGATATGAGCATCGGCATCGCCACCGGGTGCACCGACGCGCGGAACTGCGGCGGCAGGGCGAAGAATCCGCCCAGGGCCGCGCGGCGTCCGCCGGCGTCGCAGGCATCGTAGATTTCGCCGAGCACGACCTGCTCGTGGGTGACGAAGGCATTGCCCGATTCGCCGGCGGCGCGCCAGAAGGGCGCAGCAAAACCCACCGCGATTTTCGCCTGGTCGGCCATCCAGGTCGGGGTGGCGCGCATGGCGTCGCGCAGGGGGTCGTCGAGGGCGGGGGCGAAGTGCACGCGCTCTTCCAGCAGGCGGGGCGGAACCGCCAGCACCGCGTGGCGGGCATGGACGATGGTCGTGACCTCGCCGCGCCGGAACAGCAGCTCGACATGGGTGCCGCGGTCGCGCACGGCGATGAGTTCCTGCTGCAGCCGGATCGCAGCGGCGGGCAGGGCATCGGTCAGCGCCTCCACCAGCGCCGCCATGCCGCCCCCCACGCGGCGGGCGCCGCCGTGCAGGGCGTCCATCTCCATGCGTTCGGGCTTCTGGTCGTGCGCGGCCAGCCGCAGCAGGCTGCCGTCGTCGTGCTGCGCGAAGCTGCGCAAGCCCAGTTCCGTCAGCAGCTTGACGATGCGCGGCTGGGTGTCGGGCCAGAACCAGGTCGGACCGAGGTCGAGCGCCATGCCGGCAGTCTCGCTGGGCACCGAAAGAACGCGCCCGCCCAGGCGCGCCCGCGCCTCGTACAGGACGAAGCTGCGGCCCTGCGCATGCAGGCTGCGTGCAAGCGCCAGTCCGCATAGCCCGCCGCCGATGATGAGGGTATCCAGCATGGTTCAGTTGTTGGGTTGGGCTGCGGCCACATCGACCTGCGCTACATCAACCTGAACCATGCCGCCGGCGATGCGCAGGGGATATTCCTTGAGGGCCCAGCCGCAGGGTTGCAGCGAGGTGCCGTCGCGGCCATTGAACACCCAGCCGTGGGCGGGACAGTGCAGGATGCGGCCGTTGAAGTCTCCGCGCGCCAGCGACACCTTCTCGTGCGGACAGGCCGCGTCGTAGGCGCGCGGCTCGCCGCCGTCCGGCCACAGGATGATGATTTCCCGGCCGTCGACCATGCAGGGCACCCGTTCGCCTTCGAACAGCAGGCTTTTCTTGCAGACGTCGGTGTAGGCCATGGTCATCGCTCCCGTTGCGTCACGCCGTTGCGGGCTGATGCGCCGCCAGCTCGCGGATCACCGACGCGCCCACCGAGTCGTGCGGGTCCAGCTCCTGCAGCTTGGCGAGCAGCGCATGGCTTTCCGCCGGGCGGCCCAGCCGCAGGCGCATGAAGGCGAGCGCCTTCAGCGTGAACAGGTAGAAGTGCTGCGGGGCGTCGATGCGCCGCCAGTCGGCCGAGCCGGCATCGAGTTGGGTCCAGTCGGGGCTGAAGCCGCCTTGCTTCGCCGCGGCGTCGAGGGCGAGCAGGGCAACCTCTTCCGCTTCGTTCAGCATGCGCTTGTAGAAATAGAACTTGTACAGCGAGAAATAGCTGCCCAGGCATTCGGGGTCGGCCTTGAGCGCCGTCCAGATCAGGAACTCGGCCCGGCCGGTATCGGCGTAGCTGTTCATGGCCTGGCGCAGGGTGTCCTCGATGATCAGCGGCGTGGCGAAGCCGATGGCCAGACTGAAGGCATCGGCGGCCACATCAACCCCACACGTCGGGCGGCAGCGTCAGGCGTTCCACCGGCGTGCCGCCGAGCAGGTGCTCGTCGACGATGGCGGCGACGTCTTCCTTGGCGACCTTGCCGTACATGACGCCCTCCGGATAGACCAGCACGTGCGGACCGTTGCAGGGGCCGAGGCAGCCGGTGCTGGAAAGCGCGAAGCGGCCGTTGAGGTTCTTCTGCTGGAAGGCGTAGGCGAATTCGTCCCAGAGGTTGCTGGCGCCGCTTTGCAGGCAGGAGCCGCGCGGGTGGCCGGGGCCTCGGTTCTGGACGCAGACGAAGACGTGTTTTTCTGGCTTGGGCATGACGAAAGTCCTTAATTAATCCAAAACGAATACGTAGGCTGCATTACGACTGGATTGCCGCGGAGGCTGCGCCTCCTCAATGACGGACGTCATCGCGAGGGCCGGAGGCCCGTGGCGATCCATGTTTTTTAATCATCCGAACTTGAACAGGATGCCGTAGCCGCCGCGCGGGTATTCCCAGTCCACGTTGCGGTAGGTGGTGCAGATGATGCGGCAGGTGCCGCACTCCAGGCAGCCGTCGGTGATCAGCGTTACCTGGCCGTTGCCTTCCGCCGTGTAGCAGCCCGCCGGACAGCAGATGGTGCATTCCTGGGTCTTGCACTCCACCTGGCAGGTGCCGGGGTCGATGATGTTGATATGCGGCCGGCCGGCATCGACGCGGTAGCGGTTCTGGAACAGCTTTTCTTCAACTTTCACGGGAATCATTCGAATGCCCTCCACATCTTGAACGCGTCGCCCATCAATCCGAACAGGGAGCGCCGCTGCTTGAAGCTCTTGCGGATTTCGCGCTCCTTGGTTTTCTTGTCCACGCCGTCCACGGTGAGCATGGTGTGGGCGGCGCGGTTGACCAGCTCGGGATAGGTGGTGAAGAACTGGTTGTTCTTGTGGAAGATCTCCGGCATGTTCTTGTACTTCTTCAGGACCTTCATGACGAAGCTGTCTTCCAGCCGCCCCTGGTAGAGCGCGAGGTTGCGGGCGGTCATGGGCAGTTTCTTTTCCTTCAGGTCGATGATCGTCTCGGCGGCGTAGCGGCCGGTGGTCATGGCCAGGTTGGAGCCTTCGCGGTGCACCGCGTTGACGAACATGCCGGAGTCGCCGACGATCATCCAGCCGTCGCCGTAGAGCTGGGGCATGGCCTTGTAGCCGCCTTCCGGGATCAGGTGCGCGGTGTATTCCTTCATCTCGCCGCCGTCGATCAGCGGCTTGATCGCGGGGTGCGCCTTCATCTGTTCCAGCAGCATGTAGGGGGTGATCTTCTGCTGCTTGAAGTCGGACAGCATGCAGCCGACGCCGATGGTGAGCGAATCCTTGTTGGTGTAGAGGAAGCCGGTGCCCATCATGCCCTGGGTGATCTTGCCCGCCATCTCGATCACCACGCCTTCGCCCTCGCCGATGTTGAAGCGGCTCTGGATGGTCTCTTCCGGCAGGAAGTGGATTTCCTTCACCGCCAGCGCCACGTCCTTCGGTTCGAGCTCGGCATGGAAGCCGGCCTTCTTCGCCAAGAGCGAGTTCACGCCGTCGGCCAGGATCACCACGTCGGCATAGACCGAGCCGCCCTCGCGGTCGGTCTGCACGCCGATCACGCGGTCGCGGTCCATGATCAGGTTGGTGACGGTGGTCTCGCACACCAGCAGGGCGCCGGCGTCCTGCACCCGTTTCGAGAACCACTTGTCGAACTGGGCGCGCACGATGGTGTAGCGGTTGAACGGTTCCTGGTTGAACTCGGCGGAGCGGTAGGTGGAACCGACGTAGGACGCGTCGTCCAGCACCCACATCTGCTGCTCGATGACGTGGCGCTCCAGCGGCGCGTCGTCGCGGAAATCGGGGATGATCTCCTCCAGCGCCTTCGAGTACAGGATCGCGCCCTGCACGTTCTTCGAGCCGGGGTACTCGCCGCGCTCGATCTGCAGCACCTTCAGTCCGGCCTTCGCCAGGGTGTAGGCGGCGGCATTGCCCGAGGGGCCTGCGCCGACCACGATCGCATCAAATTTTTCGTCCATTGATTACTCCTTAAAATCTTCTGGCGAGATCGGTCTTCATACCGCCACCTTCGCCGTCGCCAGCTGTTGCCGGAACGCGTCGGTGAGCGCCGGCAGGATCTGCATCGCGTTGCCGACGATGCCGTAGGTGGCGAAGTCGAAGATCGGCGCGTTGGGGTCGCTGTTGATGGCGATGATCACGTCCGAGCCTTCCATGCCGACGCGGTGCTGGATCGCGCCGGAGATGCCGGCGGCGATGTAGAGCTTGGGGCGCACGGTCTTGCCGGACTGGCCGACCTGGCGTTCGAGGTCGACCCAGCCAGCCTGCACCACCGGGCGCGTTGCCCCGACCTCGGCGCCGAGCACCTTGGCCAGATCCCAGATGAGCTGGAAATTCTCCGGCCGCTTCATGCCGCGCCCGCCGGCCACGATGATGTCGGCGAAGGGCAGCTGCGGCTTGCCCGCGAGGTTGTCGGGGATGTATTCGATCACCTTGGTGACGATGTCGGTCTCGATCATGCCGAGCGGATGTTCGGTGATGCTGCCGCTGCGCGTCTCGTCCTTCTTCGGCATGCCCATCACGCGCGGCCGCACCGTGGCCATCTGCGGGCGGTAGTTGAGGGTGACGATGGTGCACAAGAGGCTGCCGCCGAAGGTCGGCCGCGTCGCCGCCAGGCTGCGGTTTTCCATGTCGATGTTGAGTTCGGTGCAATCGGCGGTCAGCCCCGTCTGCAGGGTGGTGGCGACGCTGCCCGCGAGGTCGCGGCCCAGCGTGGTGGCGCCGAGCAGCAGGATTTCCGGCTCATAGGCGTTGACCAGGTCGGTCAGCCCCTTGGTGAAGGGCTGGTTGCGGTAGTCGCCCAGCAGCGGGTCTTCCATCAGGTAGCAGAGGTCGGCGCCGTAGTGGAACGCCTCCTGGCAGAAGCGCCGGGTCTGGATGCCGGGCGCGCCCATCACCACGCCGGCCAGCGGCACGCCGAGCTTGTCGGCGAGCTTGCGGCCTTCGCCCATCAGTTCCCACGACACGGGGTGGGCCACCCCGCGCTCGTGCTCGACGAACACCCACACGCCCTTGTAGGACGCCAGGCGCGGGTCGAGTTCGAATTTGCGCCGACCGGCGGGTTTTTTCTGTTCGGTTGTTTCGCTCATGACTCGGTCCTTGCAGGGTTGCGTCTAGGCATTGGCCTTGCCGATTTCCTCGGCCAGATTCGGGTACCTGGTGAACAGCTTCGCCAGCAGGGTGACCGCGAGGTCCTTCGGCTCTCGGCTCTCGCAGTCGATGATCTCGGCGCGCTGCGACTTCGGCTGCGGCGCGAACACCTTGCTCACGATGGTGGGCGAGCCCTTCAGCCCGATCTTGGCCACGTCCTCGATGCCGGCGGCGTCCTTGTCCCACTGCTTGAGCGGATAGCGCGCGGCGCGGAACATGTTGGGCATGGTGGCGAAGCGCATTTCGTTGCTGCCTTCGAGCATGGTGATCAGGCAGGGCAGTTTGGTCTGCAGCACCTGCACGCCGCCTTCCGCGCGGCGGTGCAGGGTGATCTCCCGCTTGTCGAGGTCGAGGTCGACAATCTTCGACACGTAGGTCAACAGCTGCAGGTCCATGCGCTTGGCGATGCCGGGGCCGACCTGGGCGGTGTCGCCGTCGATGGTCTGCTTGCCGGCGAACACGATGTCCACCGGCATGTCTTCCTGGATTTTCCGGATGGCCGAAGCCAGCGCGAAACTGGTGGCCAGCGTGTCGGAGCCGGCGAAGGCGCGGTCGGTCACCAGGATGGCGTCATCGGCACCGAAGGAAATGGCCTTGCGTAGCGCGGCCTCGGCCTGCGGCGGGCCCATGCACAGCACGGTGACGCGGCCACCGAATTCGTCTTTCAGGCGCAGCGCTTCCTCCAGGGAGAACAGGTCGTAGGGATTGACGATGGCCGGCACGCCCTGGCGCATGATGGTGTTGGTCACCGGGTGTACGCGAATCTGCGCGCTGTCCGGAACCTGCTTGATGCAAACAACGATATGCATGATGGTCTTCTCCTTAGCCGTGGGAAGGCAGCGTTGTGCGCAGGCTGTCGAGCGAGACGTGCTGCTTGCCGTCGGTATCCTGGAACACCTTGAACACCTTTTCCTGCGCCGGGGTGGATTTCACGAAGTCGCTGTAGGCGCGCGCCAGCAGTTCCTTGCACACGCCGTATAGCGTGGCGTCGTCCATCTCAGCCGTACCCGGCGTCGCCCGCAGATACTGGTTGAAGCGCTTCAGGATATGCAGCCGGTTCACGTTGACGACGGACTGTTCGTAGTCGACCTGGAAATAATCCAGGAATTCTTCGGCTGCCGAGAAGCTGGTCATTTGCTTGAGTAGATCGCTCATGATTTTTCCGATGCTCGTTTCATTTCAGTGGGTGGTCCGCTTCAGGTTCACGGCGACGTGAGCCGGACCGCAGGTCTCGGTGCAGGTAACGCAGTCGCTCGTCGCCGGCAGTTCTTGTGTTTCGGCGGAAACGCCCAGGTGTTTTTCCAGGGTGGCGATGCGTTCGAGCAGGCAGGAAATCGCCTTGCCTACTGGATCCGGCATCAGGTGATGATCGAGATCGATGCCCTGTTGCGTGATGCGGCGCTGGCTCTCCGGCAGCACCACGCGACCGGGGATACCCACCACCGTCATGCTGTCCGGCACGTCCTGGATCACCACCGAGTTGGCGCCGACATGCGCCCCGCGTCCGACCGTGATCGGGCCGAGTATCTTCGCGCCCGCGCCAACCACTACGCCGTCGCACAGGGTGGGGTGGCGCTTGCCGGGATTCCAGGAGACGCCGCCGAGGGTGACGCTGTGGTAGAGCGTGACATCGTCGCCGACCTCGGCGGTCTCGCCGATGACGACGCCGCAGCCGTGGTCGATGAAGAAGCGGCGGCCGATGGTGGCGCCGGGATGGATGTCGATCTGGGTGAACATGCGCGCGAAGAAGCTCATGAAGCGCGCCGCATAGCGCCAGCGACGGCCCCACAGGGCGTGGCTGATGCGGTGCCAGAGCAGGGCGTGGATGCCGGGATAGGTGGTGACGACTTCCCAGGTGGTGCGCGCGGCCGGATCGCGCTGGAACACGCAGGCCACGTCTTCGCGCAGCAGGGCGATGAGGCCGGGGGCCGGTTCCGGCGTGCTCAGGAGTGTGCGGTCGATCATCGTGGTCACGGTGGTTCCCTCCCGGTCAGGACTGCGCAAGCGCGCGGGGCATGGCTTCCAGATAGAAGCGTTCGAGATCGGCCGAACTCGGCGTCCGCTTGGTGGCGACGGCATGCTGGCGGATGCGCGCGAGCATGGCCTTGGCCTCGAACTCCGTGAGCACGATGCCGATGCCGGCGTAGGCCTGCATTACCGCGCTGGAGCCCGAGTGCTTGCCGAGCACCAGCGTGTGGGTGCGCCCGACGTCCGCCGGGTTCACGCCCTGGTAGTTGATCGGGTTCTTGATCAGGCCGTCCACATGGATGCCTGACTCGTGGCTGAACACGGCATCGCCGACGATGCTCTTGTTCACTGGGACCGGGCGGCCCGATGCGATCGCCACCAGGCGCGAGATTTCCGGGAAATGGCGGCTGTCGATGCCGGTTTCGAAGTTGTAGAGGTGATGCATCGCGGTGACCGACTCTTCCAGCGCGGCGTTGCCGGCGCGCTCGCCCAGGCCGTTCATGGTCGTGTTGATGTGGGTGGCGCCGGCCAGCACCGCAGCCAGCGTGTTGGCGGTGGCCAGCCCCAGATCGTTGTGCGCGTGCATTTCCAGTTCGAGATCGGTTTCTTCCCGCAGCTGGTTGATGCGCTTGAAGGTCGCGAAGGGATCCAGCAGGCCAAGCGTGTCGGCGAAGCGGAAGCGTCGCGCGCCCGCGCACTCGGCGGCATCGACTACGCGCAGCAGGAAGTCGATGTCGGCCCGAGAGGCGTCCTCGCCGCCGACGCAGACATCCATGCCCAGGTCCAGCGCAAGGCCGACGAAGCGGGTGATGGTCTCCAGCACCCATTCGCGGTCGCGTCCCAGCTTGTGGCGGATCTGGATATCGGAAACCGGGATGGACAGGTTGACGATATGCACGCCGCAGCTGGCGGCGGCGGCGAGATCGGGTTCGCACATGCGGCCCCAGACCATCAATTGTGACGGCAGCCCCAGGCTGGCGATGGCGAGAACGCTCTCGCGCTCTTCCGGCCCCATCGCCGGGATGCCCACTTCCATTTCCGGCACACCGGCGGCGGCCAGCGCGCGCGCGATGGCGATTCGTTCCTCGGCGGTGAACGCCACCCCGGCGGTCTGTTCGCCATCGCGCAGGGTCGTGTCGTTTACGACTACAGAAGGATTCGCCATGTTTTGCTCCGAAGATGATTCGCTTTCGAATAAGCAATCAGCAAAGGGCATGCCAACGGAAATTGTTGCTTCCAATCAGCCGCTTACAGGTTCAAGCGGATCGGGCGCGCGCAGCCGGAACCGACATTTGTCGGGGTTTGTAGGGATTGCGACAGGGGGATGGAAATGGCAAAAGGCAAAACAGCTGGGTGCGTAATGAACGGCTATCGGCCCGAGGGCGGGCCTCCTACCATCCTCCATGTAGGAGCACCCGCGAGAGGTAGGCCGTGGTTGTCCCCGCAAGGGGGAGGCCATGTCTGTAAGCTGCTGAAGCAGCAACAGCCATGCACTAAGGCCGGTCAATCGGCAACAACCACGCACCGGCGTCCTCGCCGCGATTAGCCGGTTACGCGGCCAATGCCGTCTGCAGTGGATCCAGCGCATAGCCGAGATCCGCGGCGACGGCAGGATGCGTGACCTGGCCGCGGAACACGTTGAGCCCGTCTTGCAGACCGGGATTGTCCAGCAGCGCCCGCGCCCAGCCCTTGTCGGCGAGTTCCAGCGCAAGTGGCAGCGTCGCCTGCATCAGCGCCAGGGTGGCGGTGCGTGCCACCGCGCCCGGCATGTTGGTGACGCAGTAATGCACCACGCTGTGCTCGACATAGGTGGGGTCGGAGTGGGTGGTGGGGCGGGAGGTCTCGGCGCAGCCGCCCTGGTCGATGGCGATATCCACCACGACCGAGCCCGGCTTCATCGCCTTCACCATGTCGCGGGTTAACAATCGCGGCGCGCGCTTTCCCGGGATGAGCACCGCACCGATCACCAGATCCGCTTCGTGTGTGAGTTCGGCAATGGCGGCGGGTTCTGAAAAACGCGTTTTCACGCGCATGCCGAAAACGTCGTCGAGGGTGCGCAGGCGCGCCAGGTCGACGTCGAGCACCGTGACCTCGGCGCCGAGGCCGAGCGCCATCTTCGCCGCATTGAGGCCGGCGGCGCCGCCGCCGAGTATGACGACCTTGCCCGGCGCCACGCCGGGCACGCCGCCAAGCAGCACGCCGCTGCCGCCGTTAGCGATCTGCAAGGCCGCCGCACCCGCCTGCACCGCGAGGCGGCCGGCCACTTCCGACATCGGAATCAGGAGCGGCAGATTGCCCTTCGCATCGGTGACGGTCTCGTAGGCGATGCCGATGACCTTGCGCTCGAGCAGGCCGCGCGTCAGTTCCGGATCCGGCGCGAGATGCAGGTAACAGAACAGCAGTTGGCCTTCGCGCAGCAGTGCCACTTCCGAAGGCTGCGGTTCCTTGACCTTGATGACCATGTCGCAGCCGTAGACCTGGTTGCGGCCCGTTATCATCGCGCCGGCCGCTTCGTACTGGGCATCGCCGAAACCGATGCGTGCGCCGGCAAGGGTTTCCACCAGCACTTGATGGCCATGTGCGATCAGCGCGCCTACCCCTGCGGGCGTCACGCCGACGCGGTATTCATGGTCCTTGACCTCCTTCGGGATGCCGATGCGCATGAGCAAGCTCCTGTGATCAGGTTGATGCCGCAGTGGCGCGGCGAGCATTCCTTCGGCGCTGCCAGTGAAAGCTCAATTCAACCGGGATTGTCCATTAGACAAAACTGCGTCATTCCGGCGGAGGCCGGAATCCAGCGGATTAAAAACCTCCCACGCAAGCGGGACCACATCACGGTTTTGTCCGTTTCGCGGTTATGTTTTTTTCATACTGGATTCCGGCCTCCGCCGGAATGACGGGCTGATGGATTACCTGGGATCAATGTCCTTCCTTGACCATGTTGATCGAGTACCTGGGGATTTCGATCACCAGGTCGGCGCCGTCGACGATGGCCTGGCAGGCGAGGCGCGATTGCGGCTCCAGGCCCCAGGCCTTGTCGAGCAGATCGTCTTCCATCTCGGTGCTGGGATTCAGCGAGGCGAAGCCTTCGCGCACGATGACGTGGCAGGTGGTGCAGGCGCAGGACTGTTCGCAGGCATGGTCGAGCTCGATGCCGGCGGCGAGCAGGCTGTCGCAGAGGGTGTCGCCGCTCGCGGCATCCAGCGCGGCGCCGTCCGGGCACAGGTATTCGTGCGGCAATACGATGAGTTGCGGCATGCTCTACACCTCGAGCGCTTCCAGCCGCTGGCCGGCCAGGGCGCGCTGGATGCTCGCATCCATGCGGCGGGCGGCGAATTGCGCGGTGGCCCGGTTGAGCGAGTCGGCCGCGCGCTTGATGGCGGTGTGGTCCAGGCCGTTCAGCAGCACACGCAGGGTATCCATGGCGCGGTCGATGGTGGCACGCTCCACCTCGGACAGCAGTTGCCTGCCGTCCAGGTCCAGCGCCGCCTGCGTGGCCTCGAGCAGGCGCAGGCCATCCACCCGCTGCTCGCGGAGGTTGCGCGCGGACATGTCGTGGTGGGCATGGGTGAAGGCGTCCTGCAGCATGCGTGCGATTTCGTCGTCGCCCAGTCCGTAGGAAGGCTTCACCTCGATGGTGGCCTGCACGCCACTGGTCAACTCATGGGCGGATACCGACAGCAGGCCGTCGGCGTCGACCTGGAAGGTGACGCGGATGCGCGCCGCACCCGCCACCATGGGGGGAATGCCGCGCAGTTCGAAGCGGGCAAGGGAACGGCAATCGCCGACCAGTTCGCGCTCGCCCTGCACCACGTGGATGCTCATGGCAGTCTGGCCGTCCTTGAAAGTGGTGAACTCCTGGGCGCGCGCGACCGGGAGGGTGGCATTGCGCGGGACGACTTTCTCGGTCAGCCCGCCCATGGTTTCGAGGCCAAGCGACAGCGGGATCACGTCCAGCAGCAGCCAGTCGTCCGTCTTGCGGTTGCCCACCAGCAGATTGGCCTGCATGGCGGCGCCGAGCGCCACGACCTTGTCCGGGTCGAGGTTGGTGAGCGGTTCGCGCTGGAAGAAGTCCGCCACTGCGCTGCGCACGTGGCGCATGCGGGTGGAGCCGCCGACCAGCACCACGCCGTCGATGTCCTCGATACCGAGGCCGGCGTCACGCAGCGCCTTGCGGGTCGGGCTGATGGTTTTCGCGACCAGGCTGGCGGTGCGCGCGAAGAAGATCTCGGCGCTCAGGGCCAGGTCCACTTCCACCCCGTTGGAGAGCGTGGCGGTGATGCGCGCGCTGTCACGATCGGTGAGGGTTTCCTTGGCTTTGCGCGCCAGGCTCAGCAGCAGGCGCGCATCGGTGACCGACACCTCCGCGAGGCCGCTTTGCTCGACGATCCAGCGATAAATGCATTCGTCGAAATCGTCGCCGCCCAGCGCGGAATCGCCGCTCGTGGCGGCCACTTCGAAGATGCCTTGCCGGAGGCGCAGGATGGACACGTCGAAGGTGCCGCCGCCCAGGTCGTAGATGCAGAAGGTGCCCTCGGAGGCATTGTCCAGGCCGTACGCGATCGCCGCCGCGGTCGGCTCGTTCAGCAGGCGCAGCACGTTGACGCCTGCCAGGCGCGCGGCATCCTTGGTGGCCTGGCGCTGGGCGTCGTCGAAGTAGGCCGGCACGGTGATGACCGCGCCGGTGAGTTCGCCGCCGAGGGCGGCCTCGGCGCGACTGCGCAGAACCTTGAGAATTTCGGCCGAGATCTCCACCGGGCTTTTTACGCCGGCACGGGTTTCCAGCCGCACCATGCCCGGCGCGTCAACGAAGCGGTAAGGCGTGGCGGCAGCGCTGGGCACGTCCTTGAGGCCGCGCCCCATGAAGCGCTTGACGGAGGCGATGGTGTTGTGGGGATCGTCGCTTTGGCGCAGTTGCGCGTCCAGGCCGACTTGCGGGCTGCCGTCCTGCAGGTAGCGCACCACCGACGGCAGCAGGGCGCGGCCGGCATCGTCCTCCAGCACGGCCGCCGCACCGCTGCGCACGGTGGCGACCAGGGAGTTGGTGGTGCCGAGATCGATGCCGATAGCCAGCCGGTGCTGGTGGGGATCCGCGCTTAAACCGGGTTCTGCAATCTGGAGGAGGGCCATGATGATCTCTATACGTTGAAGCTTTCCCCGCAGCCGCAGGTGTTCTACACATTGGGATTGTTGAACTTGAAGCCTTCGTTCAGGCCCTCGCGCACGAAATCGAGCTCGGTGCCGTCGAGGAAGGCCAGGCTCTTGGGATCGATCAGCACCATGACGCCGCAGGACTCGAAGGACAGGTCGTCGGGCAGGGTTTCGTCCACGAATTCGAGCGTGTAGGCCATGCCGGAGCAGCCGCTGGTGCGCACACCCAGGCGCAGACCGATGCCCTTGCCGCGCTGGGCAAGAAACTTCTGGATGCGGTCGGCGGCGCGTTTTGACAACGTGATGGCCATGCCCGGCTCCTTATACGGAAAACGAACTGCCACAGCCGCAGGTGGACGCGGCATTCGGGTTGTTGATCACGAAACGCGCGCCGTCGAGGCTTTCCTGGTAATCGATCTCGGCGCCCATCAGGTACTGGAAGCTCATCGGGTCGATCAGCAGCACCACGCCGCATTTCTCCACCACGGTGTCGTCCTCGCCGCTGTTCTCGTCGAACGTGAAGCCGTACTGAAAGCCGGAACAACCGCCGCCGGAAACCGAGACGCGCAGCTTGAGTGCGGCATTGCCTTCGTCCTCGATCAGTTCCTTGACCTTGATCGCGGCGGCGTCGGTGAACACGACGGGGCTGAGGGCATACGACTCCACAGGTGCTTCAGCGCGTAGTGGATCGGAGTCCTTTAGGGTTTGCGTTTCCATGTGTCTATCTCCTGTGAACGTGACGTCAGGCTGCAGTCGGCTCGCAGGAGGCGTAGCCTTCCGTGACGACTTCGTGTTTGGTGCGATAGTCCGCCACCGCCGCCTTGATGGCATCCTCGGCCAGGATCGAGCAGTGGATCTTGACCGGCGGCAGCGCCAGTTCCTCGGCGATGTCGGTGTTCTTGATCGCCAGCGCCTGGTCCAGGGTCTTGCCCTTGACCCATTCGGTCACCAGCGAGGAGGAGGCGATGGCGGAGCCGCAGCCATAGGTCTTGAAGCGCGCTTCCTCGATCACGCCGTCGTCGTTCACCTTGATCTGCAGCTTCATCACGTCGCCGCAGGCCGGTGCGCCGACCATGCCGGTGCCGACCGAGGTGTCGTCCGTGGTGAAGCCGCCGACGTTGCGGGGGTTTTCGTAGTGATCCAGTACCTTGTCGCTGTAAGACATTTCGTTACCTCCAGTAAGGAGTAAGGCGTGAGGTGTAAGGCGTGAAAACCGGCCGCGCGTAGCGCACAACCAGACTCCTCACCCCTAACCTCTCACCCCTCACCATCATCAATGTGCGGCCCATTGCACGGAATTCAGGTCGATGCCGGCGCAGTGCATATCCCACAGCGGCGACAGTTCGCGCAGCTTGCCGATCTTCTCGTGCAGCAATTTGATGGCGTAGTCGACTTCTTCCTCGGTGGTGAAGCGGCCGATGGAGAAGCGGATCGAGCTGTGCGCCAGTTCGTCGCTGCGGCCCAGCGCCTTCAGCACGTAGGAGGGCTCCAGGCTGGCCGAGGTGCAGGCCGAGCCGCTGGACACCGCGAGGTCCTTGATCGCCATCATCAGCGATTCGCCCTCGACGAAACTGAAGCTGGCGTTGAGGTTGTGCGGCACGCGCCGCTGCATGTCGCCGTTGAGGTGCACTTCATCCAGCGTGCTGATGCCGGCCCACAGCTTGTCGCGCAGGTGGCGGATGCGTTCGTTTTCGGTACCCATTTCATCGGCCGCGATGCGGTACGCCGCGCCCATGCCGACGATCTGGTGCGTCGCCAGGGTGCCGGAACGCATGCCGCGCTCGTGGCCGCCGCCGTGCATCTGCGCTTCCAGGCGGATGCGCGGCTTGCGGCGCACGTACAGCGCGCCGATGCCTTTCGGCCCGTAGGTCTTGTGGGCGGAAAAGGACATCAGATCGACTTTCAGCCGGGCGAGGTCGATCGGTGCCTTGCCGGTGGACTGCGCCGCATCGACGTGGAACAGTACGCCCTTGGCGCGGCACATTTCGCCGATGGTATCGATGTCCTGGATCACGCCGATTTCGTTGTTCACGTGCATGACCGAGGCGAGAATGGTGTCGGGGCGGATGGCGGCCGCGAATTTCTCCAGGTCGAGCAGGCCGTTCGGTTCGGGATCGAGGTAGGTGACCTCGAAGCCCCGGCGCTCCAGTTCGCGCATGGTGTCGAGCACGGCCTTGTGCTCGGTCCGCACCGTGATCAGGTGCTTGCCCTTGCCCTTGTAGAACTGCGCCGCGCCCTTGATGGCGAGGTTGTCCGACTCGGTCGCGCCCGAGGTCCAGACGATTTCCCTGGGATCGCAATTGACCAGACCCGCGACTTCCTTGCGCGCCTGCTCCACGGCTTTTTCCGCGTCCCAGCCGAAGGCGTGCGAGCGCGACGCGGGGTTGCCGAATTGCTGCGCCAGGTAGGGAATCATCCGCTCCGCCACGCGGGGGTCGACCGGCGTGGTTGCGGAGTAGTCGAGATAAATGGGCACCTTGGGCATGAACGTCTCGCTTTCCTTGGGCTTGTGTTGAGCGGGGCGACTGTCGCAACGCTGCTTACGCTCCCTGTAAAGCAACTCGTGTGCCATGAGGTGAAAATGGTTTCAAGACGCTGAAAACACGAGGGGAAACTCTCGGTGAAGGGGGCAGCCGTGTGTGTAGGGTTTGTATGTTTTGCGACAAAGCGCTGCTGGCGTGAAGCCGGTGAAATCACCGGGCCGACGCCGCACCGATGTAGTGTGTGCTTCGACGAGTAGGGAAGTTTGTTTGCCTGATCCGCGCCGAGTGTCCGCTTGTCGTATTCGCGACGTGGGGACGCGGCGCGCAATGACGTGGTTTCCCATGCCGCATCATGGACTTAGGCCCAATGAATCTACTGGCGATGCGGCTGGCATCGCTCTTGCAACAGCAGGCTTGATCGACTTTCTTTCAACCCCTGCTAAAGAGCACACCATGACCACGCTAGACCAGACCGCCTTCAAACAACTCGATGCCGAAAAGCGCTTGCAGAACCCGGTGTTCAAGGCCGCCACCGGCAAGGCCGGGCGCTTCGGCTTCCGCGGCGAAATCGCCATCAGGTTCGCGCCCAAAGTGGCCGACGAGGCGCGCCCGCCGGAGATCACCGCCGATCAGGTGATCGCCGTGGCGCACGAAGGCAGCCCCGGCATCGACTTCATGGCGGCCTACCTGCTGTCCTTCGAATACCTGAAGCCGCTGGCCGATGCGATCGGCCCGGCCCTGAAGCCGGATGGCAAGTATTTCCTCTACTGCAACAACATCGACCTCAGCAAGCGCTATCAGGTCCCTTACAACGGCACGACCTTCTACGTGCTGCCCATCGACGAAGCCACCGTGTACAACGAGTTGCTGGAACTGCTGTACCTGGAGCGTGGCGATCTCAAGAAGCTGGATACCGCCGGCAAGGTGGACAAGGTGGCGGATACCGCGCTGACCTTCTCCGACACCTTTCCCAGCATGAGCTACGAGGAAGGGTTGAGCGTCATGGGACCGGTGCGAGATCCCGGCGAGAACCGCCCGGTTTAAGCAAGGCGGCAGATTTCATTGTTCACAAGGGAGTCGAGTCCATGGGCGTTCTGATCAAGACCACCGCGGACGGGCGCAAGCTGGAAGTCATCGGCAGCGCCCTCTATCTGGATGGCGTGAAGGAAGCGGACGATATCGATCCGGTCATCTACCACCCCAACCGGGAAGCCATACTCAAGACGGCGCCCGACGCCACCCACATGGCAGGGCGGGTTGCCCTGACCTGGGAGCAGGCGCTGGCCGCGAATGCCGCGCTCAAGGAAGCCCGCGCAGCGTTCGAGTCCAGCCCGCATGGATTGGCCGAGCGCATGCGCCTAGCCCAGAACAAGGGCATGCTGGCGCGCGACTGAATGCATGATCTACATCGTCGAGTTTCCCCATCAGGGGCGTGCGCATGCCTGGTTCGCGTTCAACCGCGACGACTTCGTGCGCAAGGTGCGCGCCACCCGCGCGCGCGAAGGCTGGGTCATCCATGAAGCCCTGAACGCGCACGAACGCCTGGCCGCTTGCGGCATGACCCCGGAGACGCCGGCCGCCGCGCAAACCCATGCCGACCTGTTCGCGCTGGCGCGCACCCATGGCTGGGACGCGCCCCTGTACCGCGCTGATCATGTGCTGGGCCAGGGCGTGCTGCAGGCCGAGCCGGTGGACGCGTTCGATGCCTGCATCGCCGCGCTGGCGCACGATCTCAAAACGTGCCGGGTGCACCTGAGCGACGAGCAGGCGCTTGCGGCATTGCAGCGCGACCCGCTGTACGACCCGGACGATGGATTCTATGCGCACATGGCGCTGCGCGAGCAACTGATCGCGATGGAAGCGATGGAAGAGGATATTTAGGCCACTTCTGCAAAGCGTGTCATCGCGATACCCTGCATCCGTCTCGAATTCCAGATAATGGATTTTGAAGTGGACTTCGATGCTGCCCTCATCCGGAATGGAGCCGGTCCGTTCCGGATAGCGCGCCAGCAATGCGGTCCGATGCGTGCGCCAGGCGTTCAGCAGCGCGGCGCGGGCGGTCTCCCGGTTGCGTCCCGCGCCCCTGAACATGAAGTGGTGCGTGTTCTTTCCGCCACGACAAACCCGGTCGATGCTTCGGTTTCCATGACCATGCGCCTTACGACGAGCAGCTGATTTCCAGATGGCGCAGTTCGTCGGGCGGCGCGGCGGCGTAGCGTTCCATGTCGGGCTGCTCGTCGTAGGGGCGGCTGAGCAGATGCATCAAGGCTGCGACTTCGCTGTCGTCGCCGTTCATGGCGCGTTCGATGGCGGCCTGGGCGAGGTGGTTGCGCAGCACGTATTTCGGGTTCACTCGGTTCATGCCGGCGGCGCGCACTGCGTCGTTGGTGCTCGATTCGGCCCTCAGCCGTGCGCGGTAGTCCGCGACCCAGGCATCGAAGGCCACAAGGTCGGCAATCTCCTCCCGCACGCCGGTTGACGGCGCGTCGCTGTCGGTGCGCACCCGTGATAGCTGGCGGAAGCTGCGCGTGAAATCGCTCTTGCTTTTATGCAGGAGGGTAAGCAGGCGGCTGACCAGTTCGGTGTCGCCCGCGCGCACCTCGCGCAGCCCGAGCTTGTCCGCCCAGCGGCGTATGGCTTCCCGCGAATAGGCGGGCGCATAGCGTTCGTAGATGCCGGTGACGATGTCCGCCGCTTCTTCCTCCTTGTCGGAGAGCAGGGGCAGCACGGCCTGCAGCAGGTGCGAGCAGTTCCACTGCCCGATCAGGGGCTGGCTGTCGTAGCCGTAGCGGCCCTCGTAGTCGGAATGGTTGCAGACGTGGTGCTGGCGAAAGGCATCCAGGAAGCCGAAGGGGCCGTAGTCCAGGGTGAGGCCGAGGATGGAGAAGTTGTCGGTGTTCATCACGCCGTGGCAGAAGCCCACCGTTTGCCATTGCGCGATCAGGCGCGCGGTGCGCTCGACGACTTCCTTCAGCCAGCGCGCGTAGCGGTCCGGCGTGCCGACCAGATGCGGGAAGTTTGCCGCGATGACGTGATCGGCCAGCGGCGCAAGCTGGGCGTGTTGGCCGCGGTGGTAGAAGAATTCGAACTGGCCGAAGCGCACGAAGCTGGGTGCGACGCGGCAGACAACGGCGGCGGTTTCCACGGTTTCGCGCTGCACTGGCTCGGGCGAGGCCACCAGGCTGAGGCAGCGCACGGTGGGGATGCCCAGCGCGTGTATGGCTTCGGAGCAGAGGTATTCGCGGATCGACGAGCGCAGCACCGCGCGGCCGTCGGCGCCGCGCGAGTAGGGTGTCTGCCCCGCGCCCTTGAGTTGCAGTTCCACCCGTTCGCCATCGGGCTTGCGGATTTCCGCGATGGTCAGGGCGCGGCCGTCGCCCAGCTGCGCAACCCAGTTGCCGAACTGATGCCCGGCATAGACGGACGCCACCGGCGCATACGCAGGCCAGGGACGGTTGCCGGACAGAATGCCGACCAGCGCCTGGTCCCCGGCGTCGAGGCCGATCTCCGCGGCGAGCTGCTCGTTGAAATGCACCAGCCGCGGTTGCGGCAGCGGCGTCGGGGCGACCGGCGTGTGATAAGGCTCGCGCAAACCCGCATAGCAGGGGTCGAGCGGAAGCTCGCTGAGGGGCTTCGGGTCCAGAACGGCAGCGGTGTCCATCGTTCAGCGATACCCCTCTTCCCGCAGCACCCGCTGCACAGCCGGACGCGCCCGCATGCGCTGGTAGTGCGCATGGCAGTGCTCCGGCAACGCGATGCCGAGCTTGTCCGCCCAGAATTCCACATAGAACAGCGCCGCATCGGCAATGGAAAAGTCCCCGACGACGTCGTCCCTGCCGGCCAGTACATCGTTCATGATCGCGAATCCCGCCTCGACGATTTCCCTCCCGTGCGCCTGCACCGCTTCGTGGTCGGCCTCGTTCGGCGTGAAGTTGGCAGTGGTGAAGATGCGCGTATAGCCCTGGCCGTGCAGGGTGCCGACGGCGTAGTCCATGGTCTCGATCACGCGCGCATCGCCATCCGTGTCGCCCGGCAGAAGCTTTGCCTTGGGATGGCTGCGTGCCAACCAATAGGCGATCGCCTGGAACTCGGTCAGCGCCGAGCCGTCGTTGCGTACCAGGGTGGGAATGCTGGCCTTCGGGTTGATCGCGAGGTATTCCGGCGTGGTGTGGTCGCCCCTGGGCAGGTTGACGATGATGACCTCGAAGGGCAGTTCGAGCTCTTCCAGCAGGATGTGGATGCCGGTGGAGCAGGAGCCGGGGGTCATGTAGAACTTGATCGCCATCAATCGTCTTCCATCGACGGCAACAGGATCACTTCGTCCGGCACGCCGTTGCCGTTTTCCTCGAAGGCGAGGCCACCGACCAGCGAGTAGCCCGCATCGCCTTCGAGCAGCACCACCGCCTGCCCGGGCATCTGCTGCAGCGCGGCGATCAGCTGTTCCACGGTCACGCCGGTTCGCCCACGGCAAGCCAGATGTCGGTATCGCGTTTCAGCCAGCCCAGGGTCACGGCGCGAAAGGCCTTGTCGTCCGCCATTTGCCAGATCACGCACAACCGGGCTTCTTCCTTGGTCAGCTCTTCGTCGTTCTCCAGTTTGGCATTGGCCGCCGCGCAGGCGAGCGGGTCGACGTTGTGGCTGGCGAACACCGCGTTGGCCGCTTCGATGCCCGCGGCGATCTCGTCCGGGGAGGGCAGATGGGCGTGCTCGCCGACGAATCTGATGCTTGCTTGCATGGGGTTCTCCTTCCTCTAAATCATGCGGAACAAAGCGGCTTGTCCGGCCGTTCCAGTTCCATGCCGCGAAAAACCGAGCAGCGCCTGAACACGTCAATGCCGGGGCGGACCTGCTTCTGGCTGCAGTATTTGGCCGTCAGTTTCGCCAGGCCCTTGATGTCGCGGCCGCTGGCGCTGGGGAACAGCTCCACCAGTTCGGCGAGCAGCGCGTCGTCGACTTCCAGCGCGAACTGCTCCAGCATCACCTGCCAGATCCGGCGCCGGCTCTCGCTGTCGGGCGGGCCGTAGCGGATGAGGGCGATGCAGCGCGAGACGATGGCCTCGTCGATGTCGTCCACCCGGTTGGTGGTGAGGAACAAGAGGCCGTTGAAATACTCCAGCACGCGCAGGAACACGCCGACCACGGCGTTCATGGCGATGTTGTCGTCGCGGCGCTTGATGTAGACGTCGGCCTCGTCGATCAGCATCACCGCGCCCCAGCGCTGGGCGCGGGTAAGGATGTCCTTGAGCGCGGTTTCCATCGCCGCCACGTTGAGGCCGAGCTGTCCCGAGTGCACGCGATACAAAGGGCGCTGGATGATTTCCGAATAGACCTCGGCGGTGAGCGTCTTGCCGACGCCGGGCGGACCGGCGCACAGCACCGTGGTGCCGCCGGACTTGCCGGCCACGATGTCGTCCATCAGCACGTCCATCTCGGCGGTGAGGATGTCGATGAGGTCGGTCTGTTCGGGCGGCAGGATCAGCTTCTGCTTCAAGGCCGGCTGGTAGGCGTAGGGCGCGAGGTCGTCCACGTGCACCCACAGGTAATGGTGCAGCTCCAGATGGAACATGAATACGTAGGGGTGCACCGGCAATTGCGTGAACAGGCCCTTGGGAATCGCGTCGCGGGACTCGCTCACTTCATCTTCGGCGTTGTAGTGGTTGCTCTTGGCCGCCTTGCGCAGGTACTGGCCGAGGATGTCTCCGGTCGCTTCCAGGGTGGTGGTGCGGGCGTTCAGAATGCTCTCGTCGTTCACCAGCCGGGTGACGCCGCCGCCGCTCGACAGCACCACCACGTCCTTGCGCGACCAGTCGGTGTCGCGGTGGGTCGCGGTCGGGTCCTCGGCGTAGAAGCCGGTGCCCTGGCCGGAGAACTGCGCGCCGTACTGGCCGCGCCAGTCGAAATAGCGTTCCGCGGTGTCGTCGTAGGCAGCGATCAGCTCGGCGCTTTCGCGCACGTATCCCTTGGCGGCGAAGATTTCCGCCACCGTCTTGTTGACGATGTCGGCGGCGGCGATGCGGACGGTCGCGGTGGCGAGCGTGCCCTTGGCGTTCGCCTTGAGTTCGAGCATCACCTTGCCGGTCTCGTCGTTGTACGCGGCGATGTAATCGAGGCGGGTGACCACGTAGGCGAGGGGTTTGTCCGCGACATTGATGCGGAACAGCCAGCCGCGCAGGGCGTCCGTCGTGAGATCGCGGGCGATCGCCGGCATCAGCATTTCCAGGTCGTCGTCCGGGCCGAAGCGGGTGCCCTGGCCGTCGAAGGCCTGCTGCAGCGTGGCGAGCTGCGCGGCGCGCGTGCGCATGGCGGGGCCGGCCTCGCGGTAGAGGTTGCCGAGGAAGCCGAGTTCGGCGCCGGAGAACTGGTGGAACGGCAGCGTCACCTTGCTGCCGAAGCGCAGCTGCTCCCTGAGCGGCGCAAGGCGCGGGAATTCGCTGATCATGGCCTCGATGTAGGGCCGCTCGATCTGCAGGTTCATGCGCCTGCTCCGTCCGTGGCCGATGCCGGTTTGAATTCGAAAATTTCCGGCTGATTCTTGCGGTAAACCCGCAGCCACATCAGCGTGGCGGGCACCAGGGAACGCAGCGCGAACCACAGCGCTTCCTCGGCCGCATTGTCGCTTGCGCCGAGTTGCCGCGCCACGCTCTGCCAGCCGTTCCAGTCCACCTCGGCGAGCAGGCTTTGCGTCTGTGGCGGCAGGTTGGCGGCGCTCTCGCTCATGATTTTCAGCTGGCGCCGCGTTTCCGAGCGGGTGAGGCGGGAAGCGAGGAACTCGTCCTTCTCCAGTCCCTCGGTCAGGGTCAGCACGGCGACGCCTGCCTCTTCGATGATCGACAGCAGCGAGGCATTCAGCATGGGCGGCCCTCCGGGAATCGCTTGGGCGGAGCCGGCGCAATGTCGGTCTTTGTCGCAAATGCGACAAAGACCGGGGGTGGTTCCGCAGACAGGCGGTCTTCTGTCATTTGCGCCGGGGCCGTTCGGACGGTGCGTAGTTGCTGAAGTGGCCTTCGCGGGCGGCCTGAGCCCGGCCGCGGGCGAGTATGCCGGCGGTCTTTCCCGGCGCCGCCGGCCGCGACACCAGCTTTTCCACTTCCTCGCTTTCGCATTCCGGGCAGGCAAGCGTGACGGATCCGCGGACCAGCACCTCAAAGGTGCGGCCGCATTTTTTGCAATGAAAATCAAAAATTGGCATGCATCATCCCTGTGTCGATTGCGACAAAACGCGCGCATAACGAGGGACTAGCAAGAATGAGGCCTTGTGGCAGGGCACTCTTTTTATTTTTGTTTTTGCGCGGGGTAATCCATACGTGTGGAATGGAACGGACTGGCCAGGACGCACCGTGGCCGAGCGGCGCTTGCTGGTCGAACCCATGGGTTATCGTCCCATCATCCCGGAGGTTCAATGAACAAAGCCCGCTTGCGCGGGCTTTGGCTGCTTCTAATTGAATACGGTGGGGTGGATGATGGGACTCGAACCCACGACAACAGGAATCACAATCCTGGACTCTACCAACTGAGCTACATCCACCATTGTTGTTGCCAGCAAGGCTGGCAACGAAAACCTTGGCCTGCCCGACAGGAATCGAACCTGTAACCCCCAGCTTAGAAGGCTGGTGCTCTATCCAGTTGAGCTACGGGCAGAGACTCACTTCTCGGGCACTCCTCTTACTTGTCGGATAGGGGGTGGTCGGGGTGAGAGGATTCGAACCTCCGACATCCTGCTCCCAAAGCAGGCGCGCTACCGGGCTGCGCTACACCCCGAAATCCTATCGGCGCCCAGAAACCTGTTGAGGAAAGCGGGCGCATTTCGGAGAGGCGAGACTATACCTTGGCGAATCGGCCGGGTCAATTTTCGCTTGAGTCGGATCGGGGGTTCCGGGAAAATCACCCTTTTGCTTCAGGGTTGTCTTGATGAGCGCACGTATTCTCGACGGCAAGGCCATGGCCGACACCATCCTCGCAGTGGTCCACGACAAGGTGGCCGAGCGCGAGGTGCAGGGCAAGCGCCGTCCCGGCCTGGCGGTGATCCTGGTCGGCGGCGATCCTGCCTCGGCGGTGTACGTGCGCAACAAGAAGCGCGCCTGCGAGCGCGCCGGCGTGAACAGCATCTCGCACGACCTGCCGGCGACCACCACCCAGGATGAACTCCTCGCCCTGATCGACACGCTCAACGCCGACGGCGCCATCGACGGCATCCTGGTGCAGCTGCCCCTGCCCGCGCACATCGACGCGGAGACGGTGATCGAGCGCATCCGCCCGGACAAGGACGTCGACGGCTTCCACCCCTACAACATCGGCCGCCTGGCGGTGAAGATGCCGACCCTGCGCCCCTCCACGCCGCGTGGCATCATGACGCTCCTGCGTGCGACCAACGAGGAATTGCGCGGCAAGAATGCGGTGATGGTCGGCGCGTCCAACATCGTCGGCCGGCCGATGAGCCTGGAATTGCTGCTCGCGGGCTGCACCATCACCGTGTGCCACAGCGCCACGCGCGATCTGGAAAGCTTCGTGCGGTCTGCCGAAATCCTGGTGGTCGGGGTGGGTAAGCCGCGCATGATTCCGGGCGACTGGGTGCGCGAAGGGGCGATCGTGATCGACGTCGGCATCAACCGCCTGCCCGATGGCAAGCTGGTCGGCGATGTCGATTTTGACACTGCGGTCGAACGCGCCGGCTGGATCACCCCGGTGCCCGGCGGGGTGGGGCCGATGACCGTCGCGACCTTGCTGGAAAACACGCTTGAGGCTGCACTGATGCACAACCCCTGAGGGGGTCAGGGCTGATGCAGCGTTCTTAAATACGCGACGTCGACGAACGGCTGGCCGAGATCGGCGCCTGCAATGCGTCGGTTGGGCGCACCAGGGTCGCCGAGATTGGACAGCACCACGGCAGCGCCGGTGAAGTCGTGATCCAGCGTGTAGTCGTTGATGGTGACCAGCGTTTTCAGGCCGGCACCCAGGCTGGCGCGCAGGCCATTTTCCGAATCCTCGAACGCCAGACATTCGGCAGCGGGAAGGCCCATTTTCTCCAGCGCGAAGTGATAGATGTCGGGCGCGGGTTTCTTCGCTGGCACGATGTCGCCTGCCGCGATGACCTCGAACCAGTCCTGCGTGCCGGGGCCCAGGCTGTGTTCCAGCAGCACGGTGACGTTTTCCGGGGTGGTGGTGGTGGCGATCGCCAGCCTGAGGCCGGCGGCGCGCGCTTCGATCAGCAGGCGTCTGACGCCGGGCCGCATGGGGATGCCGCCGCGTGCGGCGAGCGCGCTGTAATGGCGGGTCTTGGCCTGGTGCAGCTCGGCCACCAGTTCGTCGAAGTTGTCCGGTTTCCTATAGTCCGGCCTAAAGTGGTCGATATAGTGCCTCATCCGCTCCTTGCCGCCGGTGATGGCGAGCAGCTTGCCGTAGAGGGCGACATCCCAGTGCCAGTCAAGGCCGGCGTCTTTGAAGGCTTGGTTGAAGGCGGGACGGTGGCCGTCACGCTCGGTGTCGGCAAGGGTGCCGTCCACGTCAAAGAGCAGGGCGTGTAAAGTCATATGGGTTGCGGCGCTTAAGCGATTCTGATATTAAGTCGGGTTGGGTTTTACCCGGAATACACCAATATTTTCAAAGAGAACGAGATGGCTGAAACTTTGATGCGCTTTGAGCCGTACAAGGCCAAAAAGGACGAAGAATACATGAACGCAAAACAGCTCGAGCATTTTCGCAAAATGCTCGACGCCTGGAAAGCCGAATTGTCGCAGGACATCGATACCACGCTCCATTCCATGCAGGACGAGCAGACTGTATTCGCCGATCCCAATGACCGTGCTACCCAGGAATCGGACATGGCGCTGGAGTTGCGTAACCGCGACCGCGAACGCAAGTTGATCAAGAAGATCAACGAAACCATCGCCAAGATCGACAGCGGCGATTATGGCTATTGTGACGCCTGCGGCGTGGAAATCGGGCTGGATCGCCTGCAGGCGCGCCCGACCGCGACGCTGTGCATCGACTGCAAGACGCTCGAGGAAATCCGCGAACGTCAGGTTGCCAAATAAGATTGTTTTGCCGAGCGCGATGACCCAGGCCAGTTCAAGTCAGTCCGACGAATTCGACCGTTACTACAACGGACTCCTGTACAGCGTGATGCGCTGGGATCAGCTGACCGCTTTCTGGCAAAAGGTCGACGCCGGGGCCGGGTGGTATCTCTATGCGGTCGGACAGCAGGTGCCGCAAGAACCTTCGGCCGCCGACAAGGTGCAACAGTTCATGCACGAGCTGGATGAATTGCTGCGGCGTGAGCATCACGAGGATTATTGCGCGATCGTCTATGCGGACAATCTGGATACGCCGAATTTCATCAAGATCTACGACCCCAATCACCTCGGCAGTTCGTGCGGCTCCAGCTCGATGAAGTCCTCGGTGCTGCCGGGCTGGCTGATGAGCCGCATGCCGCCGCGCGAGCTCGAAATGCGCGGTGTGGTGACTGGCCAGCGCAAACGCTGGTGGCAGGCGTTTCTGGGTGAGACGGCCTGATTTTTTTCCACCCAATAAAAAACGCGCCTGTGGGCGCGTTTTTTATTGGGAACGAGCGCCGCGCAGGAGGGCGCGGCGCGGCCGTTCAGCTGGTCTGTTCCTCGTCGCTGGGTGTCGGGGCGGGCGCTTCCAGCAGCGCCTTCATCGACAGGCGCAGGCGGCCTTTCTCGTCGGCCTCCAGAATCTTCACCTTCACGACCTGGCCTTCCTTCAGGTAGTCGCCGATGGTGTTGACGCGCTCGTGGGCGATCTGCGAGATGTGCAGCAGGCCGTCGCGACCCGGCAGCACGTTGACGATCGCGCCGAAGTCCAGCAGCTTGATGACCGGACCTTCGTAGACCTTGCCGACTTCGACTTCGGCGGTGATCTCCTCGATGCGCTTCTTCGCCAGCTCGCCGGCTTCCATGCTGGTGCAGGCGATTTTCACGCTGCCGTCTTCCTGGATGTCGATCTGGGTGCCGGTTTCCTCGGTCAGGGCGCGGATGACGGCGCCGCCCTTGCCGATAACGTCGCGGATCTTTTCCGGGTTGATCTTCATCGCGATGATGCGCGGTGCGTAGGCCGACATTTCATGGCTGCCGGAGACCGACGACTTCATGATTTCGAGGATGTGCATGCGGCCTTCCTTCGCCTGCGACAGGGCGGCCTGCATGATCTCCTTGGTGATGCCGGTGATCTTGATGTCCATCTGCAGCGCGGTGACACCCTTCTCGGTGCCGGCCACCTTGAAGTCCATGTCGCCGAGGTGATCTTCGTCGCCGAGGATGTCGGTCAGCACGGCAAAGCGGTTGCCTTCCTTGATCAGGCCCATGGCGATGCCGGCGACGTGCGCTTTCAGCGGCGCGCCGGCATCCATCAGCGACAGGCAGCCGCCGCACACCGACGCCATCGACGAGGAACCGTTGGATTCGGTGATTTCCGACACCACGCGCATGGTGTAGCCGAATTCTTCCTTGGATGGCAGCACTGCCATCAGCGCGCGCTTGGCAAGGCGACCATGGCCGATCTCGCGGCGCTTGGGCGAGCCGACGCGGCCGGTTTCGCCGGTGGCGTAGGGAGGCATGTTGTAGTGCAGCATGAAGCGGTCGGAGTAGGAGCCTTCGAGCGCGTCGATGGTCTGCTCGTCGCGTCCGGTGCCGAGCGTAGTGACGACCAGCGCCTGGGTTTCGCCGCGGGTGAACAGGGCGGAACCGTGGGCACGCGGCAGCACGCCGGTGCGGATGGTGATCGGGCGCACGGTGCGGGTGTCGCGGCCGTCGATGCGCGGCTGTCCGGACAGGATGCGGTTGCGCACCACGCCGGCTTCCAGGCGGTGGAACGCGTCCTTGACCGCGTTGGCGGCGACGGTGTCCATGTCGGCGGTGATCAGCTCGGCGAAGGCCTTGCTGCGCACTTCGTCGACGGCGGCCATGCGCGCCTGCTTTTGCTTGATGCTGTAGGCCTGCTGCAGGCCGTCTTCGGCGATTGCCTTGAGGCGCTCCACCATCGCGGTATCTTCGGCGGGCGGCTGCCAGTCCCAGGCGTCGGCGCCGGCTTCGTCGGCCAGTTCGTTGATGGCGTTGATCGCAGCCTGCATCTGGGTGTGGCCGAACACGACTGCGCCCAGCATGATGTCTTCCGGCAGTTCCATCGCTTCGGACTCGACCATCAGCACGGCGGTTTCGGTGCCGGCGACGACCAGGTCCAGCGCCGAATCCTTCAGCTCGGAGTTGGTCGGGTTAAGCACGTATTCACCGTTGATGAAACCGACGCGCGCCGCGCCGACCGGGCCGTCGAACGGCAGGCCGGACAGCGACAGCGCGGCGGAGGCGCCGATCAGCGCGGGAATGTCGCCGCTGACGTCGGGGTTGGACGACATCACGGTGGCGATGACCTGCACTTCGTTGAAGAAGCCTTCAGGGAAGAGCGGGCGGATCGGACGGTCGATCAGGCGCGAAATCAGGGTTTCGCCTTCGGACGGGCGGCTCTCACGTTTGAGGAAGCCACCGGGGATGCGGCCGGCCGCGTAGGTTTTTTCCTGATAGTCGACGGTCAGCGGAAAGAAATCCTGGCCGGGTTTGACTTCGTTCTTGGCAACCACGGTGACCAGCACCACGGTGTCGTCCATGTTGACGATGACGGCGCCGCCGGCTTGGCGGGCGATTTCGCCGGTTTCCAGGGTGACCTGATGGCGGCCGTAGGTAAACGTTTTCTTGATGGCGCTCACACGAATTCCTTTCAAACAAAAACGCCCCGCTTCAGGCGGGGCGCAGAAAGCTCAGGGGCGCAGCCCCTGAGCCAGATTTTCGACAATGTAGCGGCGGCGAATCACCGATCCGAGGCGCTTACTTGCGCAGGCCGAGACGATCGATCAGGGTCTTGTAGCCTTCAAGATTGGTGCGCTTCAGGTAGTCCAGCAGCTTGCGGCGGCGGCTCACCATCTTCAGCAGACCACGACGCGAGTGGTGATCCTTCATGTTGGCCTTGAAGTGGCCGGTCAGGTCATTGATGCGCGCCGTCAGCAGGGCAACCTGCACTTCGGGGGAGCCGGTGTCGGCGGCAGCGCGTTGGTAATTCTGGACGATTTCAGCTTTTTGAGCGACAGTAACAGCCATGGTGTACTCCTTCTAAATCGCGTGGCCTGCGGCTGAGCGGGACACGTTCCGGGAAACGAAGGATTCTACGCTAAATGGGGGCCAGAACTCAAGCCTGCTGGGTGGCGATCAGCCGGCGCGGCGTCAGGCAGCCGGCGTCGGCTTCCGCCAGGCCGATGAAGGCGTGGGACGCGGCGTAAATGCGCGCGAGCCCCTGATGGTCCGTGGCGTGCGGCACGCTGCGACCCTGGCACAGCGCCCCGGCGTCGGCCGCATCGAGCTGGATGGCAGGAAGATGCGCCACCAGGCAGTCTGCGGGCAGCAGCAGGGTGGGGCGCAGGGACGCGTCGAGCGCTTCCAGTTCGGCCAGCGTGTGTGCCTGGTCCAGCCTGAACCCGCCCGCCGCGGTGCGTGCCAGGGCGGTAAGGTGGGCGCCGCAGCCGAGCGCCGCGCCGATGTCCTGAGCCAGGGTGCGGACATAGGTACCGGCGCTGCACTGCACGTCCAGCACCACGCGCGGCAGATCGCATTCGACGAGTTCGAGGGCGCGAATCTGCACCCGGCGCGGCGGGCGCTCGATTTCGATGCCGGCGCGCGCATATTCGTAGAGCGGGCGGCCCTGGTGCTTGAGCGCGGAATGCATGGGCGGGATTTGCTCGATTTCGCCCGTGAAACGGGGCAGCAGGGCCTCGATCTCGGCGCGGCTGGCGCCCACCTCGCGCGTAGCGAGAATCTCGCCTTCCGGATCGCCGGTGGTGGTGGTGACGCCGAGTTGCAGCACGGCGCGGTAGTGCTTGTCGGCTTCGAGCAGGTAGGCCGAAAACTTGGTGGCCTCGCCAAAGCACAGCGGCAACAGGCCGTTGGCGAAGGGGTCGAGGGTGCCGGTGTGGCCCGCCTTCTTGGCGTTGAGCAGCCACTTGGCCTTTTGCAGTGCGGCGTTGGAGGTGGTGCCGACCGGCTTGTTCAGCAGCAGCACGCCATCGATGGGCTGGCGTTGCGCTTTCACTCGTCCTTGGGGTGTTTGGCGTCTTCGGCGACAGCCGTTTCGATCAGTTTGCTGAGCTGCATGCCGCGTTCGACCGAGTGGTCGTACACGAAGGTAAGCTTGGGCACCACGCGCAGCTGCATGCGGTGCGACAACTGCGAACGCAGGAAGCCGCTGGCGCGTTGCAGGCCCTGCAGGCAGGCGGCATGCTCGGCCTCGCCGCCCAGGGTGGTGAAGTAGACCTTGGCAAATTCCATGTCGCGGTTGACCTCCACCTCGGTGATGGTCAGCATGCCGACGCGCGGATCCTTCACGTCCTGCCGGATCAACTCCGGCAATTCGCGCTGGATCTGGTCGGCGACGCGACGCGCCCTCGGGAAATCCTTGGGCATTACAGCGTGCGCGCCACTTCCACCACTTCAAACACTTCCAGCAGGTCGCCTTCCTGGATGTCGTTGAAGTTCTTCAGCGACAGGCCGCATTCGAAGTTGGCCTTGACTTCCTTGACGTCGTCCTTGAAGCGCTTGAGCGAATCGAGCTCGCCCTGATGAATCACCACGTTGTTGCGCAGCACGCGTACGCCGGCGCCGCGCTTGACCACGCCGTCCGTCACATAGCAGCCTGCAATGGTGCCGACCTTGGAGATATGGAAAACCTGGCGGATCTCCACGGTACCGATGACGCTTTCCTTTTTCTCGGGGGCCAGCATGCCGGACAGGGCTGCTTTCACCTCATCCACAGCTTCGTAGATGATGTTGTAGTAGCGCAGATCCACGCCGCTGGATTCGGCCAGCTTGCGTGCCGATGCATCGGCACGCACGTTGAAGCCGATCAGCACCGCCTTGGAGGCGAGCGCCAGGTTGACGTCGGATTCGGTGATCGCACCGACCGCGCTATGGATGATGTTGACCTTGACCTCGTCGGTCGACAGCTTGGCCAGCGCGTGCGCCAGACCTTCATAGGAGCCCTGCATGTCGGCCTTGAGGATGATGGGCAGATGCTGCACTTCGCCCTCGCCCATCTGGTCGAACATCGATTCCAGCTTGGCGGCCTGCTTCTTGGCGAGCTGCACGTCGCGGAACTTGCCCTGACGGAACAGCGCGATTTCACGCGCCTTGCGCTCGTCCGGCAGCACCATCATGTCTTCGCCTGCGCGCGGCACGTCGGACAGGCCCTGGATTTCGACCGGAATCGAGGGGCCGGCTTCGTTGATGGTTTTGCCGGCTTCGTCGAGCATGGCGCGCACGCGGCCATACACCTGGCCGGCCAGCACCATGTCGCCGCGGCGCAGGGTGCCGGATTGCACCAGCAGCGTGGCGACCGGGCCCTTGCCCTTGTCGAGGCGCGCTTCGATGACGATGCCCTTGGCGGGGCCGTCGGCTGCGGCCTGCAGCTCCAGCACTTCGGCCTGCAACAGGATGGCGTCGAGCAGGCCGTCGATATTGGTGTTGGCCTTGGCCGACACTTCGACGAACTGGGTGTCGCCACCCCATTCCTCGGGGGTGACGCCCTGCGCGACGAGTTCCTGGCGGATGCGCTCGGGGTTGGCGTCGGGTTTGTCGACCTTGTTGATCGCCACCACCAGTGGCACGTTGGCCGCTTTGGCGTGGTGGATGGCTTCGATGGTTTGCGGCATCACGCCGTCGTCCGCTGCCACCACCAGTACCACGATGTCGGTCGCCTTCGCGCCGCGCGCCCGCATCGCGGTAAATGCTTCGTGGCCCGGGGTATCGAGGAAGGTGATGACGCCCTTTTCGGTTTCGACGTGATAGGCGCCGATGTGCTGGGTGATGCCGCCGGCTTCGCCGCTGGCCACCCGGGTGCGCCGGATGGTGTCGAGCAGCGAGGTCTTGCCGTGGTCGACGTGGCCCATCACGGTGACGACCGGCGGGCGGGCGAGCATTTCCACTTCGCCGGTTTCGCCGGTGTCGATGAGGAAGGCTTCCGGCGTGTCGAGCGCGGCAGGCTTGCCGATGTGACCCATTTCCTCGATCACGATGATCGCGGTTTCCTGGTCGAGCACCTGGTTGATGGTCACCATGCTGCCCAGCTTCATCAGGGCCTTGATGACCTCGGCCGCCTTCACCGACATCTTGTGGGCGAGTTCGGCCACGGTGATGGTTTCAGGCACCAATACTTCGCGCACGATCGGTTCGGTCGGGGCAACGAAAGTGGTTTCTTCGTGTCCCGATTTGGACTTGCCCTTGCGGCCGCGCCAGCCGGCGTCAGGTGCAGCGCCGCCGCGGGTCTTGAGCCCGCCCTTGCGGCGCGCGGCATCGTCCTTCCAGGTTCCTCCGGCTTTCTTGTCCGGTCCTTTGGCACCCTTGGCCGCACCGGGTTTGTCCGGCTTGTGCAGCGTTTTTTCGGTGGGGGCGGCCGGTGCGGCGGGTGCGGCAGCCTTCTGCGCTTCCGCCAGCTTGGCGGCTTCGCGCGCGGCCTCGGCTTGCTTGCGCAAGGCTTCGCGTTCGATACGGGCGCGGGCATCAGCGGCCTGGCGTTCCTGCAGCGCCTGGTGGCGGCGAGTTTCTTCTTCGCGCGCCTTGACTTCGGCTTCGTTGAGGATCGATGCCTTTTTAATGCGGGTGGTTTTCTTCGCGGCCGGGACAGCTTCCGCCGTCACCTCGGCAGGTGCGGGCGCAGCTTCAGCGGCCACGACGGGTTCAGCCGCTGCGGGCTCAACCTTGGCAGGCTTGGCCATAACCGGTTCGGCGACGGGTTCGGGGGCGGGGGCCTCGACCTTGACCTCGACGACGGGCGGGGCCAGCTCTTCGACCTGCGGGGCAGCCTGGACTTCAGGTGCGGACTCCGCTACAGGCTGGGCTTCGGCCGTCAGCGCAGCGACATCGCGCTTGACGTAGGTACGCGACTTGCGCACCTCCACCTGAATGGTGCGCGACTTGCCGGTGCTGTCGGTCTTGCGGATCTCACCCGTCTGCTTGCGCGTGATGGTGATCTTGGTCTTGCCGGTTTCGGCACCGCCGCCGTGCATCTTGCGCAGATAGTCGAGCAAATGCGCCTTGTCCGCTTCGGTGACGGGATCGACTACATCATTCTTGCTGACGCCCGCCGCTTTCAGCTGTTCAAGCAACAGCTGGGGCGGCAGTTTCAGTTCCTGGGCGAATTGTTCAACGTTCATGCAGTCCTCTTGGCGTATCAGCCTTGGGCGAACCAGGGCGCGCGTGCGGCCATGATCAATTGTTTGGCGCGTTCGGCATCCATGGCGGACATTTCGGTCAGCTCATCGACGGCCAGCTCCGCCAGGTCCTCGGTGGTGTGGATGCCTTTGCTGGCGAGCGTGCGTGCGGTTTCCGCGTCCATGCCTTCGAGCGACAGCAGGTCGCCCGCCGAGGCCTCGACCTGCTCCTCGCCGACGATGGCGGCGGTCAGCAGGGCATTGCGGGCGCGGTTGCGCAGTTCGTTGACGAGGTCTTCGTCGAAGGCCTCGATCTCGAGCATTTCGTTCAGCGGCACGTACGCGACTTCTTCCAGCGTGGAGAAGCCTTCGTCGACCAGTATCTGGGCGACTTCCTCGTCCACATCGAGCTTCTCGATGAAGAGGGCGAGCGTCTTGCCGCTTTCGCTCGACTGTTTCTCTTCGGCCGCTTCGCGCGACATGATGTTGAGCGTCCAGCCGGTCAGTTCGGACGCCAGGCGCACGTTCTGGCCGCCGCGGCCGATCGCCATCGCCAGCTGTTCCTCGTCCACCACCACGTCCATGCTGTGCTTGTCTTCGTCCACCACGATGGAGCTGACTTCAGCCGGTGCGAGCGCGTTGATGACGTACTGTGCGGGGTCGGCGGACCAGTGGATGATGTCGACGCGCTCGCCGGCGAGTTCGTTGGTCACCGAAGTGACGCGCGAGCCCCTGAGGCCGATGCAGGTGCCGATCGGGTCGATGCGCGGATCGTGCGAGACGACGGCGATCTTGGCGCGCAGGCCGGGGTCGCGGGCGGCCGCCTTGATTTCGAGCAGGCCTTCCTCGATTTCCGGCACTTCGAGTTCGAACAGTTTCATGATGAACTCGGGGGCGGTGCGCGACAGGATGACCTGCGGCCCGCGGGGGCCGCGGTCGATGCGCAGCAGGTAGGCACGGACGCGGTCGCCGACGCGCAGGTTCTCGCGCGGGATCATCTGGTCGCGGTGCAGGAAGCCTTCCACGCGGCCGGATTCGATGATGGCGTTGCCGCGATCGATGCGCTTCACCACGCCGTTGACCAAGTGTTCCTTGCGGGCGAGGAAGTCGCTGATGATCTGCTCGCGCTCGGCGTCGCGGATCTTCTGCAGGATGACCTGTTTGGCAGCCTGCGCGCCGATGCGGCCGAACTCGATGTTTTCCAGCGGCTCTTCGATGTAGTCGCCGATCTCGATGTCGGGGTGCTTGTCCTGGGCGTCGACCAGCAGGATCTGGTAGCCCTCGTTTTCCAGATCGGCTTCGCTCACCACCTGCCAGCGGCGGAAGGATTCATATTCGCCGGTTTCGCGGTCGATCGACACGCGCACGTCGGCCTCTTCCTTGAAGCGCTTCTTGGTCGCGGAGGCGAGCGCCTGCTCCAGCGCTTCGAATACCACTTCCTTGTCAACGTTCTTTTCGCGTGCCAGCGCGTCGGCCAGCATCAACAGTTCACGGCTCATCATTTCCTCCAGCCTTGCCTAAACCAGGGGTTTCAGGCGGGCAGCGTCCACATTTCTCAGGTCAACCGACACTTCCGTGCCATCGACGATCAACTTCACAGCATTTTCTTCCAGGCCGACCAGCTGGCCGCTCAGGCGGCGCCGGTTTTCCATCGGCACCCGCAGCTTGAGCGTGACCTCCTCGCCGGCAAAGCGCACATAGTCCTGCGGCTTGACCAGCGGCCGGTCGATGCCGGGCGAGGACACTTCCAGCCTGTCGTAGTCGATGTTCTCGACGGTAAACAGATGGGTCAGGTGATTGCTTACCGCCACGCAGTCGTCAATCGTGATGCCGCCCGGCTTGTCGATGAAAATCCGGATCAGCCCGCGTCCGGCGCGTTCCAGCATCACCAGCTCGTAACCGAGTCCGGCAAGCACGGGTTCCAGGCGCGAAGGCAAATCCATCATTGCAAATCCATCGTAGTGCAACAACCGCTGCGCAACGAGAACGTGGCGCAGCACAAATAAAAAATGGGCGAACCGCCCATCGTAATTAAATAAAGCGCAAAAATTATACCACTCGGGCCGGTGAACTGGAAGGTGGTGCCCGGAACCGGAATCGAACCGGTACGCCATCGCTGGCGAGGGATTTTAAGTCCCTTGTGTCTACCAATTTCACCATCCGGGCAAAGCGGACAGTTGGCCGTTCGTGGCCTGGAATCTGGAGGCGCGAGCCGGAGTCGAACCGACCTACACGGATTTGCAATCCGGTGCATAACCGCTTTGCTATCGCGCCTTTGCGGTAAACCACTTAAACGAAAAGGGGAAAACGTCCGGACTAAGCCTTCTGTTTTCCCCGGAATTCTGGAGCGGGAAAGGAGGTTCGAACTCCCGACCTCAACCTTGGCAAGGTTGCGCTCTACCAGCTGAGCTATTCCCGCGTTGAAGGCTGCGCATTATGGAGATTTCGTTTTTTTCTGTCAACACCTCATGGCGAAGTTTTTTGCAGTGCGCGCGCTGCCATCACGAGGTAATACGCCATCGACACCAGGGTGAGCAGCGCGGCGACCCAGATCAGCAGCGTGCCGAGGGTTGCGATGGGCAAGCCGGCGACGGGGCTGAAATACAGCAGCAGCACGATGGCGACCATCTGCGCCGCGGTTTTCAACTTGCCGACGAAGGACACGGCGACGCTGGCCGACTTGCCGGCCTTGGCCATCCACTCGCGCAGGGCGGAAATGGTGATTTCGCGGCCGATGATGATGAGCCCGATCAGCGGCGCCACGCGGTCGAGGTCGATCAGCACGATGAGTGCGGCGGCGACCATCAGCTTGTCGGCCACCGGGTCGAGAAAGGCGCCGAAGGCCGAGGTCTGGCCGAGGGCGCGCGCCAGGTAGCCATCGAGCCAGTCGGTCAGCGCCGCCACGCCGAAAAATGCCGCGGCCAGCAGATTGGCCTCGGCCGGCGTCACCCAGCCGTCGGGCAGGTAGAACACGCCTGCCATCAGCGGAATGAACAGGATGCGCAGCCAGGTGAGCAGGTTGGGGAGGTTGAGCGGCATTGTTTTAGTGGAGCGCGTGATAGATGGTTTCCGCCAATTCTCGGCTGATACCGTTCACCGTGGCAAGCGCGTCGACACCGGCGTTGCGCACGCCCTGCAGGCCGCCGAAGTGTTCCAGCAGTTGTCTGCGCCGCTTGGGGCCGATTCCGGCGATATCTTCCAGGGTCGACTGCACGCGTGCCTTGCCGCGCTTGGCGCGGTGGCCGGTGATGGCAAAACGGTGCGCTTCGTCGCGGATCAGCTGGATCAGGTGGAAGCCGGGATGGTCCTTGGCGAGCTTGAGTTCGCGGCCATCGGCGAAGATCAGCGTTTCCAGGCCGGGCTTGCGCGCTTCGCCCTTGGCTACGCCCAGCAGCAGGACCTCGCCGAGGCCCAATTCGTTCATTGCCTCGACCGCGCTCGAAATTTGCCCCTTGCCGCCGTCGATCAAGAGCAGGTCGGGCAATACGCCGTTTTCCTCCACGCTCTTGTGGAAGCGCTTTGCCAGCGCGGCGCGCATCGCGGCGTAGTCGTCGCCCGGGGTGATGCCCGTGATGTTGTAACGGCGGTAGTCGGACTTCTTCAGGTCGTCGCCTTCGTACACCACGCAGGAGGCGACGGTGGCTTCGCCCATGGTGTGCGAGATGTCGAAGCATTCGATGCGATTCAACTGCGGCAGATCGAGCGTGTCGCGCAGCGCGGCAAGGCGCTGCGACTGGTTGGCGCGGTCGGCGCTGCGGCGCTCGGCCGACAGGCGCGCATTGGCCTGCGCCATGGTGAGCCACACCTTGCGTTCGCCGGTGACGCGGTGTTGGATGACGATCTTCTTGCCGGCCTGTTCGGAGAGCAGCGTCTCCAGCGCGTCGGTCTCGATCGCTTCGCTCACCAGGATGCGCGCCGGGATGGGGTGGTCGAGGTAGTGCTGGGTAATGAAGGCTTCCAGCGCCTCGGCCGTCGTCGCGCCTTCGCCGTGCTGCGGGAAGAAGCTGCGATCGCCCAGATGCCGCCCGCCGCGGATCATGGTGAGGTTGACCGCAATCACGCCGCCGGCCTCGGCCGCCGCCACCACGTCGGCATCGGCCTCGTTGCCGGTGGTGTCGACGAACTGCTTTTCGCGCACCGTCGCCAGCATGCGCAGGCGGTCGCGCAGCAGCGCGGCGGTCTCGAAATCGAGTGCGGCCGCGGCGGCGTTCATCTGTTCGGTGATGTGTTCGGTCAGTGCGGTGGCCTCGCCGTGCAGCAGTTGCGCGGCCTCAACGACGTCGCGCGCATAGGCTTCCGGTGTGATGAGCCTGACGCAGGGTGCGGTGCAGCGCTTGATCTGGTGCAACAGGCAGGGGCGCGAGCGGTTGGCGAACACCGTGTCCTCGCAGGTGCGCAGCTGGAACACCTTCTGCAGCAACTGGATGCTCTCGCGCACGGCGTAGGCGTTGGGGTAGGGCCCGAAGGCCTGGTCGCTTTTTTTAGGCGTGCCGCGAAAATAGGCCAGGCGCGGATAGCGGTGTCCGGTCAGCAGCAGATAGGGATAGGACTTGTCGTCGCGGAACAGGATATTGAAACGCGGCTTCAAGCCCTTGATCAGGTTGTTTTCCAGCAGCAGCGCCTCGGCCTCGGTGCGCGTCACCGTGGTGTCGATGTGGTCGACGCTCTTCAGCATCAGGCGGATGCGCGGGCTCTGGTCGCTTTTCTGGAAATAGCTGCAGACCCGCTTCTTCAGGTCCTTCGCCTTGCCGACATACAGCACCGCGCCGGCCGCGTCGACCATGCGGTAGACGCCCGGCAGGGTGGGTAGCGAGGCGAGAAAGTCCTTGGTGACAGCGCTCAAGACGGGTTATTCATCCTCGTCGAGCAGCTTGCCCGCAATCGCCCAGTTCTCGTCCGGCAGTTCCTCGAACGCGATATAGGTATACGACGCCGGTTTGCCGGCGTGGCGCTCCAGCGTGGCGGTGATTTCCTCGGCGACCTTCTGCTTTTGTTCGCGGGTGAGGCTTCCGGCGAGCTTGATGGTGACGACGGGCATGGTCACTCCTTCGTTTGGATCAGCGTGAACACCGCCGCAAACATCTCGGGGGTGAGGCGGCGCGTCTGGGTATTGTAGCGGGAGCAGTGGTAACTGCTGACCAGGCGCCGTCCGTCGGGCAGGCGGTAGTCGCTGGCGTGGGCGAAGGGATAGTCTTTGAGCTTGCAGCCCTGCGCCCGCAGAACCGCCTGATGCGCGATCTGCCCCAGCGCCAGGATGCTGGCGTGCGCAGGCAGGGCATCCAGCTCGGCGGTGAGATAGCGGTTGCATTCGCGGATTTCGCCCGGCTCCGGCTTGTTGGCCGGCGGCAGGCATTTCACCGCATTGGTGATGCGGCAGCCGGTGAGGTGCAAGCCGTCGGCGACGGACACCGATTCCGGCGCGCTGGCATAGCCGAAGCGGTGCAGGGTTTCATACAGCAGCACGCCGGCGTAGTCGCCGGTGAAGGGCCGCCCGCTGCGGTTGGCGCCATGCATGCCGGGCGCAAGGCCGACGATCAACAGACGCGGCGCGGCATCGCCGAATGCGGGGACAGGGCGCGCGTGGTAATCGGGGTGACGGCTGCGCACGTCGTCGAGAAATTGTGCCAGACGCGGGCAGGCGCGGCAGTCGGGGTCGAAGTTCATGCTTGTGTTGGACGGTATGGTCACAGTTTGCCCTCGAGACTCAGGAACACGGTGCGCACGCCGCGGGCCCGGTCTTCCTCGCGGCTGACGATGCTGCCAGCAGCCCGTTCCTCGCTGTCATTGCCCCGGTCGGCACGGGTGGCGTTGTCGATGGAGAGACGCAGGCTCATCTGGCGATCGAGCTTTTTCACTGCATACAGATCGAGCTGTTGTTGCGCACGCTGGGTTTGCTGCGTGGCGGCGTTGGCTTCACGGGTGAAATTCGAACTGATGCTGAGGTTGCCGCCCAGCGTGAGCTTCCATGGCGAATGCTCGTAATCGAAGCCGAGGTTGCCGCTATGCCGCGGGCTTTCCTGACGGGCGCTGCTGTCGTCAAGGCTGAGACGGCTGGTCGAGGCGTTGCCGCGCAGGGTGAGTGCCGGCAGGCCGGCAAGCCGTGATTTGAAGTCGGCGACCACGCTGCTCTCGTGCGCCTGGCCGACATTGTGGGGGCGCTCGACGTAACGCCCGGCTTCGAGCTGGGTGAACCGTTGCACCTTGTCGTCGATCTGGCGCAGATACAGGTTGAGCCCGGCGCTGCCGCGCTTTTGCGGCAGAAAATGCTCCACCCCCAGTTGCAGCGTGGTGGTGAGTTCGGGTTCAAGCGCCGGATTGCCGGTGCGGTCGGGGTTGGTGAGGCTATTGGTTCCGCTTGCGGTGAGGATCACCGGCGAGAGCTCGCGCACGCCGGGCGGCCTGTCGGAGAGCGCCAGGCTGGCGCGGAGATTCCAGCCTGGATTGAGCTGCCACAAATAATGCAGCGACGGCAGCCAGGCGGTGTGGCTGTTTTTTACCGTCGCATCGACCGCGTCGGTCACCCGGCTGTTGCTGCCTTGCAGCCGCAGGCCCGGGGTGAGCAGATGGCGGTCGGCAACCTGCCATTCGTCCTGCGCCCACAGGGCGAAAAGCTGTTCGCGGGTGTCGGCGCTGGCCTGCGCGCCCAGCAGGCTGGCGGCGCCATTGACCGTTTCCTGCTTCTTGTCCCTCACCTCCTTGTGGCGCGCTTCCAGCCCAAAGGTGGCCAGGTGCGCCTCGGCCAACGGCAGGCTGCGTTTGGCGGTCAGGCCTAGTTCCAGGCCGTCGCTGGTATTGCGCGTGCGGGTGCGATCAGACAGTACATCGGCGGCATCAAAGGCGTCGCGGCGCCTGGTTCGGCGCTCGTGCTCACTTTGCAGCGACAGCCGTGCACTGGCCTCGCCCGCGCCGGGATGACGGCGTTTCCATTCGGCGGCCAGGCGGCCGTTGAGGCGTTGCGTCTGCTCGCGTTCGCGCGCTCGCCCGTCCCCGGCCAGGCCGCTGCCGGCCAGCGGGTCGGTGTAGGTATAACGTTGCGTATCGGTGCTGCGGTCGCGGTCGCTGAACATCAGGAGCGGACTGATGGTGAGCCGCATCCCCGCACCGAGGTCGCGGGTGAAGCGCGGCGCCAGATGCAGCGCGTTTTCGCGACCGCTTTCGCTGTCGGTTTCAATGTCCCAGTCGTCGCGTACGTTGGCGTTGAAATGCTGGCGCGAGATGGCGTGGTAGCCGCTGACCGGGCGGCTGTTGGCGAAGCCCGTCCACAGCACGCCATTTTCGCCCTCGCGGTCGCCGTATACGCCGCCGGCGCGGGTGCCAGAGGCGTCGCCGTTGTGGCTGACACCGAAGCGGAAGGTGGCTGTTTTCCTCGGCGGCACGTCGCGCAGGATGAGGTTGATGGTGCCGCCGGGGCCGGAAGGGAATTCCGCCGTGCTGTTTTTGATGATCTCGATGCGCTCGATCAGTTCGACCGGCAGGCGCAGCGCCATGCGGTTGCCGCCGGGCAGCGCTTCGCCGTCGACGACGATGCGCGGTTCTAGCCGGTCGGCCGCCCGATCTCGCCCGCGCCGGCCCTCGCTGTCGGCGGCCAGGCTCACCCCGGGCAGCTGACGCAGGATTTCACCCACGGTCGCAGCGTCGAGTTTTTCCAGATCCTCGCGGCTGACGACGATCCTGGCGGCGGACGATTCCTGACGCGCTTCCATGGCGTCGTACCCAGGGGCGGTCACCTGCACCGTTCCCAGCGTGGCGGGCGAATCGGGTGGGGTTTGCGCCAGGCCGGGGGCAGGTGCGTGCAGGCTGGCCAGGGCGGCAAGGCGGGAAAGCGCGGATTTCATGTGTGTTCGAATCTGCAAGCGTGTGTTCAGGGTGCGGCAGCATCGCGCGGGTCAGTGACGAATCCGAGCCTGGACAGGCCGGCATGCGCCGCATCCGCCATGACGCGCGCGACGTGGCGGTAGGCTAGGTCGCCGTCGGCGCGGAGGTGGATTTCCGGCTGCGGGATTTGCGCGGCGGCGGCTGCCATACGCGCCTGCCATTCGTCCGCATCCACTGCATCGGTGTTCCAGAAAACCGAGCCGTCGGCCTTGATCGAAAGCTGGATCGTGTCCGCTTGCGGGGGGCTGGGCTGGCTGGCCGCCTGCGGCAGGTCGACCTTGACCGCATGGGTCAGCAGCGGCGCGGTGATGATGAAAATGACCAGCAGCACCAGCATGACGTCGATCAGCGGAATCATGTTGATTTCCGCAATGTCCTGCGCGCGCCCGCCGGAATGGAGTCCGCCGAAGGCCATCATGCGCCCCTTGCCGCATCGGCGGGCTGCATCTGTGCAGCCGGCCTGGCGCCTTGTTCCTGCGCTCGCACGCCGGTCGACATGAAGGCGAAGAGGTCGTGCGCGAAGCCATCGAGCTCATTCAGAACCAGCCGGTTCGAGCGGTTGAAGAAGTTGTATGCCAGCACCGCCGGAATGGCGACCGCCAGGCCCAGCGCGGTCATGATCAGCGCCTCGCCCACCGGGCCGGCGACTTGGTCGAGGCTGCCCGAACCGCTCATGCCGATATTGACCAGCGCGTGATAAATTCCCCACACCGTGCCGAACAGGCCGATGAAGGGTGCGCTGGAGGCGATCGAAGCGAGCATGGTGTGGCCGTATTCCAGGGGCGCAGTGTCCTGGTCGATGGCGCGGCGCAGGGCGCGGGTGAGGAATTCATCCGCCGAACCGGATTCGATCAGGCGCTGGCCGGTCTTGTTGCGGTATTGTTCCGCCGCGTTGAGGCCGTGCTGGGTGAGGTGCGAAAACGGATCGTGCACCCCGGCGTTCCTGATGTGCTCGGCCACCGATTGCAGTCCCGGCGCATCCCAGAAATTTTCCAGAAAAACCCGCGCGCTTTTGCGCATGCGCCAGTTGGCGATCGACTTGCTGGCGATCAGGTACCAGGTGATGACCGACATGGTCAGCAGCACGATCAGCAGAAAATGCGCCAGCGTATCGGCTTGGGCCAGAAAATGGGCCAGGCCCAGCTGAACCTGTTCGTTGGGGGTGTCCATGATTAACTCCTCTGTACTCAACTTTTCAGTGTGAATTGTATTGGCACGATGACCCAGGCCGCGACCGGCTGGTCGCCCTGGCGGGCAGGGACAAAGCGCCAGCGCCTGACAGTTTCCAGCGCCGACTGGTCGAGGCGGGGATGGCCGCTGCTGCGATGGATTTCCACCTGCTGGGCGTTGCCGGCGGGGTCGACATACACCCGCAGCCGCACTTCGCCTTCCTCGCCCATGCGGCGCGACTGGCTGGGGTAGGGTGGTTTGGGATTGTCCAGATAATCCGCCTCGAAGCGTGGCTGCTCCACCGGCAAGGGCTGCGGCGGGGCGGGTCTGTGAGACTCAATCAGCATGGGCGCGGGCTGAGGTTCGGGCCGCGGCGGCTCGACCGGGTCCGCACGGCGCGCTTCCATGACAGGCTCAGGCAAGGGCTGCGGCGTGGGACGCGTTGCCGCCAGCAAGGGGGGAGGTGGCAAGGCCTGCTGGTGCGGTGGCTGGGCGGCGGCGGCTTTGGACTGTGCCGGGCTCGGGGCGGGTTCGGGCTGCTCGACTGCGGGTTCGATCAGACGGACATACAGCGGCACGGGCGCTGTCACCGGTTTCGTCGCCCTGGGCGCAGCCAGGATCATGGCCAGAATGCCCGCGTGAATCAGGATCACGCCTGCCAGCAGGCCAGGCGAGCGGCCCGGCCTGCTGAATCGCGAATCAGCAGGAAGTGTTCGCATCAGCGGCGGCTGGCTGGTATCCATTGCATAAGCTGACATTCTGTCATGCTCTGATTGCCGACCATATGATGCAAATGGCTGTTTGACAGACATGAACCGGGAAGCGCACATGCAAGAAGCCTTGTGGATCGAGAGTGTCAGGCATAAAAAACGTCCCGCAAGGGGACGTCGATTGTAGCGGTGAAACGCCTTCAGCTTTCGGCCGGTCCGGCAGCAGTCTGCATGTAGTTCTGCTCGCCCATGCGCTTGACCAGGTCAAGCTGGGTTTCGAGGTAGTCGATGTGTTCCTCGGTGTCGGACTGGATGCCGGTAAGGATTTCGCGCGAGACATAATCCTTGACCGCCTCGCAGTGCGCGATGGCCTCGACGTACAGCGCGCGGCCGGTGAGTTCCAGCTTGAGGTCGCAGTTGATGCATTCGACCACGTTCTCGCCGATCATCAGCTTGTTCATATCCTGCAGATTGGGCAGTCCCTCCAGAAAAAGAATGCGCTCGATCAGCTTGTCGGCGTGGCGCATCTCCTCGATGGACTCATCGTATTCGTGCTTGCCCAGCGCGTTCAGCCCCCAGTTCTTGTACATGCGGGCATGCAGGAAATACTGGTTGATGGCGGTGAGTTCCACCGTCAGGGCCTTGTTCAGATACTGGATGACTTTCTTGTCGCCTTTCATGCTGCTCTCCTGGTCGTTGAGGATGCCCGCGAGCGTGCCGGTGGCTGGACGACTGGTTGGCTAAAGGGCGGTACGGGGCTACCTGACATTCTAGGAATGGATAGGGACAAAGCAAGCGCAGCGGTGGCGCGCTTAGGAAACGTGTTGCGAGCGGGGGTGCGGGGTGGTGTGCTCAAGCAGCCATGAGTCCGGGGCAGACGCCTTCGTTGCGAGCCTCATCCACGGCCTCACACAGGACTTCCCTGGCGCAGCGACCGCATTTGCCGCACTGGGTTGCGACACCCAGCTGCCTGCTCAATTCGCGCATGGTGCAGACGCCTTCGGTATGCACAAGCCGACGAATGTCCGTGTCGGTGACACTGTGGCAAAGACAGACGTACATGGTGAAGCCTCCGACGATGCATACGAAACAACTGCAATGTAATAGAAATGAGAATGATTGTCAATTGATGTTTTAGTTGCGATCGGCGGCCACTTGGGTGGCAGGAGAAAACATGCGTTGCGCTTCACCAGTTGCCTTCGAGCGATAAATTCACGACGCGCACGCCATCGGCGCGGTCGATCTCGCGCTGGCTGACGCCGCCGCCTGCGTATTCCAGGCTGTCGTCGCCGCGTCCCTCGCGGGTGACGTTGCCGATGGACAACTTGAAATTCAGGGCGGGCGCGAGCTTCTTTGTCGCATAGAGATCGAGCTGGGTGCGGGCACGCTGGGTCTTTTCGATATCCGGGTTGGCTTCGCGCGTGTAGTCGGAGCTGTAGGACAGGTTGCCGCCCAGCTTCAGTTTCAACACCGCCCATTCGTAATCCGCGCCGAGATTGGCGGTGCGGCGCGGACTTTCCTAGCGCACGAAGGCCGCACACCGGGATTTCCGGGATCCGGCTGGTGGAGGCGTTGCCGCGCAGGGTCAGCGCAGGCAGCGAGGCGCGCTTCCGTTTGAAGTCGGCGACGACGCTAGTCTCGGTCGCCTGGCCACGTTGAACGGGCGTTTGACGTAACGGCCGGCTTCGAGCGTGGTGCGGTTCTGGATCTTGTCGTCGATGTCGCGCAGAAAGACATAGCTCGATGTACTGCGCGCGTAGTGTTCGCCAGCCGCGAGGCCGAAGGCCGCGGCGATCCAGATCAACCAACCCTGAAAATTCCTGGATTGCCGCGTCGCTACGCGCCTCAATGGGATGGACGCCCCCGCCCTATTCGGCATCAATGTGCCAAAGTGGGAGCGTCTACAACCACTGAACAGAAGGGGGCGTCCG
>CAMTWC010000023.1:0-11147 GCA_947085345.1 uncultured Gammaproteobacteria bacterium
CCGCTTCCACAGGCTCCAGGGTGAGAATCAGCGAGCCCTTCGAGACCCTGTCGCCCACCTTCACTTTCACTTCCTTCACCACGCCGGCTTCGGGCGAAGGCACGTCCAGGGTGGCCTTGTCGGACTCCAGGGTGATGAGGCTCGCTTCCTTCTCGATGCGGTCGCCGGGCTTGACCAGGATGTCGACGATCGGCACGTCCTTGAAATCGCCGATGTCGGGGACGCGCACTTCCAAGGGCTGAGTCATGGCTTTCCTCGCACGCATATTGTCAACACGCGAATTCGGCTTGCTTGGCGTGGGAAAAGCGGCCACGCTCTAGGGCAAGGGTGTCCTACGACTGCCGGACATGGCCGTCGCCGAGGACCACGAACTTGAGGCTCGTAAGCCCCTCGAGTCCCACCGGCCCCCGGGCGTGCAGCTTGTCGGTGGAGATGCCGATCTCCGCGCCGAGGCCGTACTCGTAGCCGTCGGCGAAGCGGGTGGAGGCGTTCACCATGACCGAGCTGGAATCCACCTCCCGCAGGAAGCGCATGGCCCGCGTGTAGTCCTCGGTGACGATGGCGTCGGTGTGCTGCGAGCCGTGGGTGTTGATGTGGGTCATCGCCGCGTCGATGTCGTCGACCACCTTGACCGCGATGATGGGACCGAGGTACTCCTCGTACCAGTCGGCTTCCACCGCGGCTTTCAGCTTGTCGGCAGCGATGCCAGCCCCTTGCAGGATCGCCAGCGCCTCCGGGCAGCAGCGCATTTCCACGCCTTTGCCGGCGAGCATGCGGCCGATCTCGGGCAGCGCGGCCGCAGCGACGCCGCGCGCCACCAGCAGCGACTCGGCAGTGTTGCAGGTGCCGTAGCGCTGGGTCTTGGCGTTCTCGACGATCTTCAGCGCCTTGGCGAGGTCGGCGCGATCGTCGACGTAGACGTGGCAGTTGCCGTGCAGGTGCTTGATCACCGGCACCCGCGCCTCGCCGGTGATGCGTTCGATCAGCCCTTTGCCGCCGCGCGGCACGATCACATCCACGTAGTCTTTCATGGTGATGAGCTCGCCCACCGCGGCGCGGTCGGTGGTCCCGACCACTTGAACCACGGCCGCGGGCAAGCCGGCGACTTCCAGCCCTTCACGCACGCAGGCGGCAATGGCCTGGTTCGAATGCAGCGCCTCGGAGCCGCCGCGCAGGATCGCGGCGTTGCCGGACTTCAGGCACAGCCCGGCGGCGTCGGCCGTCACATTGGGTCGCGCCTCGTAAATGATGCCGATGACGCCGAGCGGCACCCGCATCTTGCCGACCTGGATGCCGGAGGGGCGGAATTTCAGGCCGTCGATTTCGCCGACCGGATCGGGCAGCGCGGCAATCTGCTCCAGCCCTTCGGCCATGCCGGCGACGGTCTTGTCGTTGAGCTGCAGGCGGTCGAGCAGCGCGGCGTCGAGGCCGCCGGCACGCGCCTGTTCCATGTCGCGCGCGTTGGCTTTCAGCAGCTTCGCGGCGTCGCGCCGGATCGCCGCCGCCATCGCCGCGAGCGCGCGGTTTTTCTGGTTGGTGTCGGCGCGGGCAATCGCACGCGAGGCTTCGCGCGCCTGTTTGCCCACCGTCTGCATATAGCTTTTAACGTCCATCATCATTTTCCATTGCCTACCGGTTCAGCCAGTGCCATGCCCATGCGCAGCAGGGTATCCCAGGGATCGCCCACCCGCTCCAGCCCCTTGGCCTGGCGGTCGATCAGCGCCAGATCGGCCAGCGCGCATTCAATTTTTTCCAGGCTCAGTCGCTTGAGCGCCCGCTCGATCTGCGGCGCGCGCTGCTTGTCGCGCCCCCACAGCGTCCGCATCGCGCCGGGCAGACTTTCGCCCTGCATCACAGCCAATTTTAGCCTGAGCAGCAGCCCCACCGCCGACGTCACCTGCCACAGGATGGCCGGCACCGCTTCGCCCGCATCCTTGAGATCGGTCACGATATGCGCGAAGCGCGCGCCATCGCCCGCGTAGAGCACGTCCTGCAGGGCGTCGGCTTCCAGCCGGCTGACGTCGACCACGGCATGTTCGACGTCGGCCAGCGTGACGATTCCCGGCGGCAGCAGCAGGGCGAGCTTGTCGATTTCCTGCTGCGCCGCCAATAAATTTCCTTCAACCTGGTCGGCCAGGAACGCCAACGCGGCGCGGTCGGCGCGCAGGCCCTGCCGGGCGAGCCGCCGGTCGATCCAGCCGGGCAGCGCGGCGCGGTCGATGGACTTGGCCTCGACCACTACGCCGGCCTTGGCGAGCGCGGCAAACCAGCGACTCTGCATGGTTTTCCATTCCAGCCCCGGCAGGCTGATAAGGGTGAGTGTGTCGGCCGGCAGCCTGGCGGCATAGGCCTCCAGCGCCTTGGCGCCGTCGACGCCCGGCTTGCCGGAAGGAACGCGGATTTCGGTCAGGCGGCGATCGGCAAACAGCGAGAAATTGTCGCCGCTGGCGAAGATGCCCTGCCAGTTGTAGCGCCCCTGCACGGTGTAGACGGTGCGTTCGCTGTGCCCGGCCGCGCGCGCCGCCGCGCGGATGGCGTCGGCCGCCTCCTGCGCCGCCAGCGGTTCGTCGCCCACCACCACGTAGAGCGCGGCGAGGCCGCGCTCAAGCTGGTCGGGCAGACGGTCGGCGGGGATGTTCAAGAAGTGCCGTTTCCGGGTTTGATGCTTTGCAGACGGCGCACGATCCGCCTCGCCGCATCCTCTTCCATATCGCGATACAGCAGTTGCTCTTCCGCGCCCTTGGCCAGAAGCAGCGCATCGTCATAGGTCATGTCGCGGTTCAGCTCGATCGTCTCAGGCTCCGCCAGCATGAGACCGTCCCTGCTGCTGACGCTGTAGCTGAGGCGAAGGCCCAGCCGGTATTCGGTCACACGCCCGGCACCGGACAGCGAGAGGATGGTCTTGCTGCGTGCGTCCGAGGCGAGTTTCAGCACGGCCTCGGCTTCGGCGGCGGTCGCTGCAAGGCGGGTGTTCCTGTTCGAGACCAGGAGGTTGCGAATGCGCTGCGCCACCGCGCTGCCGGGCGGCGCGTCGAGATACAGGCTGGCGAACGGGATGCCGTCCAGGCGGCGCAGCTGGAAGCCGCATCCCGCAGCCAGCGCCGCGGGCACGAGAACAAGGAAGTGGCGACGATTCATACGACGATATTAACCAAACGCCCGGGCACCACCACCACTTTTTTCGGCGGTTTGCCTTCCAGGTATTTCTGCGCGGCTTCGCTCGCCAGCGCGGCCGCCTCGATCGCGGCCTTGTCGGCCGCCGCCGCCACGCGGATCTGCCCACGCAGCTTGCCGTTGACCTGCAGCATCAGCTCGATCTCGTCCTGCACCAGCGCGGATTCGTCCACCGCCGGCCATGCCAGCGCGGCACCCGGTCTGAGCTCGGCGTAGAGCGCCTCGGCGATGTGCGGCACGATGGGGGCGAGCATGGCCACTGCGGCTTCAAGCGTTTCCTGACGCACGCTGCGGGTGACGTCGTCGTCGCCGTCCAGCCTGGCGAGCGCGTTCATCAGTTCCATCACGGCGGCGATCGCGGTGTTGAACTGCTTGCGGCGCTCGATATCGTCGCCGACCTTCTGGATGGTCTGGTGCAGCTGGCGGCGCAGGGCTTTGGCTGCATCGTTAATCGGTTTGGGCTCAGCGTTCGCCCCCTCTCCCGCAAGCGGGGGAGGGTTGGGGTGGGGGAAAGCCGCGACCACGCCGCCCTGCACGTGCTCGTAGACCGTCTTCCACAGCCGCTTGAGAAAGCGGTGCGCGCCCTCGACGCCCGCGTCCGACCACTCGAGACTCTGCTCGGGCGGCGCGGCGAACATCGTGAACAGGCGCGCCGTGTCGGCGCCGTACTGGTCGATCAGCGCCTGCGGGTCGACGCCGTTGTTCTTCGACTTCGACATCTTCTCGGTGCCGCCGACGGTCACCGGCTGACCGTCGGACTTCAGAACCGCCACGCCGTCGCGCAGCTCCACGTCGGCCGGGTTGAACCAGGTCTTCTTGCCGTCGGCCGCCTCGCGGTAATAGGTGTCGGCGATCACCATGCCCTGCGTCAGCAGGTTGACGAAGGGCTCGTCGCTCGCCACCAGCCCCTCGTCGCGCATCAGCTTGTGGAAGAAGCGCGCGTAGAGCAGATGCAGGATCGCGTGCTCGATGCCGCCGATGTACTGGTCGACCGGCAGCCACTGGTTGGCGCGCGCGTCGAGCATGCCGCCATCGAAATCGGGGCAGGCGTAGCGTGCGTAGTACCACGACGACTCGACGAAGGTGTCCATGGTGTCGGTCTCGCGCCGCGCCGCACTGCCGCATTGGGGGCAGGCGCAGTTGACGAAGTCGGCGCGCTTGTTGAGCGGGTTGCCGGAACCGTCTGGCACCACGTCCTCCGGCAGCACCACCGGCAGGTGCTCCGCCGGCACCGGCACGTCGCCGCAGCGGTCGCAATGGATGATCGGGATCGGGCAGCCCCAGTAGCGCTGGCGCGAGATGCCCCAGTCGCGCAGGCGGAACTGGGTCTTCTTCTCGCCCATCCCTTTGGCAGCGAGGTCGGCGGCGATGGCGTCCACGGCTGCTGCGTAATCCAGGCCATCGTATTTACCGGAGTTGACGCAGCGACCGCGCGCCTTGTCGCCGTACCATTCCTGCCAGGCGTCGAGCGAGAAGGTTTCGCCCTCAACCCCGATCACCTGCTTGATCGGCAGACCGTATTTCTGCGCAAAGCCGAAATCGCGCTCGTCGTGCGCCGGCACCGCCATCACCGCGCCTTCGCCGTAGCTCATCAGCACGTAGTTGCCGACCCACACGGGCACCTGCTCGCCGGTGAGCGGGTGGGTGACGGTGAGGCCGGTGTCCATGCCCTTCTTTTCCATCGTCGCCATGTCGGCTTCGGCGACGCTGCCCTGCTTGCATTCATTGATGAAGGCGGCGAGCGCAGGATTGTCCTGCGCCGCGCGGGTGGCGAGCGGGTGCTCGGCAGCGACCGCGCAAAAGGTCACGCCCATGATGGTGTCGGCGCGGGTGGTGAACACCCACAGCTGTTCATCCTTGCCATCGCGCGTGTACGGGAAGGCGAAGCGCACGCCGACGCTCTTGCCGATCCAGTTGGCCTGCATGGTTTTCACCCGCTCCGGCCAGCCCGGCAAATTGTCCAGGCCGGAAAGCAGCTCGTCGGCGTACTGCGTGATGCGGAAGAAGTACATCGGGATGTCGCGCTTTTCGACCAGGGCGCCGGAGCGCCAGCCGCGGCCGTCGATGACCTGTTCGTTGGCGAGCACGGTCGCATCGACCGGGTCCCAGTTGACCGTGGCCATCTTCTTGTAGATCACGCCCTTCTCGAAGAGCCGCGTGAACAGCCACTGCTCCCAGCGGTAGTAGCCGGGCTTGCTGGTGGCGAGCTCGCGCGACCAGTCGATGGCGAAGCCCAGCGCCTTGAGCTGCGCGCGCATATGGTCGATATTGGCGTAGGTCCAGGCAGCGGGCGGCACGCCGTTGGCGATCGCCGCGTTCTCCGCCGGCAGGCCGAAGGCGTCCCAGCCCATCGGCTGCATCACGTTGAAACCGCGCATGGCGTGGTAGCGCGCCAGCACGTCGCCGATGGTGTAGTTGCGCACGTGCCCCATGTGCAGCTTGCCCGAGGGGTAGGGAAACATCGACAGGCAATAGTATTTGGGGCGCTCGGACGCGTCGCTGGCACGGTAGGCCTGTCTGGCCGCCCACTGCGCCTGGGCGGCGCGTTCGATTTCCGAGGGAAGGTATTTTTCTTGCATCGCAACAACCGCTTAGAATCAAGGCGGCCGATTATACCGCCCGCCCGTCGCCCTGCCCGGTCGGCACACCTGCTTGCCGATCCCTTGCCCGCCTATGCCAAGGCCGCCGTGCTGCCGCATATGGAGGAACGACTGGCGTTTGCCATGTAGGCCCGGCCAGCCGGCGCTTCCGTGCGCGGGTGACAAGCCCCTGCCCGCGCGGGTAAAATGCGGCGTTTTCGCATCATTTTTACCCATCCTTCAGGGAGTCCCAGCATGTCCAAGAAGCATCCCGTCATTGCGGTCACGGGTTCATCCGGCGCCGGCACCACCACCGTCAAGCGCGCGTTCGAGCACATTTTCTTCCGCGAAAAAATCAACGCCGCCGTGATCGAAGGCGACAGCTTCCACAAACTGTCACGCGTCGAGTTCAAGGAAGCGGTGAAAAAAGCTGAGTCTGAAGGCAATTTTTCGTTCAGCCACTTCGGCCCTGCCGCCAACTGCTTCGACAAACTGGCCGAACTGTTTGAAACCTACGGCAAAACCGGCGGTGGCAAGAAGCGTTACTACATCCACAGTGACGAAGAAGCCGCCGAGCACAACCAGCGTCTCAACACCAGCCTCAACCCCGGCGAGTTCACCCCGTGGGAAGACGTGCCCGCCGGCTCCGACGTGCTGTTTTACGAGGGCCTGCACGGCCTGGTGAAAACCGACGACATCGACGTCTCGAAGCACGTCGACCTCGGCATCGGCGTGGTGCCCATCGTCAACCTCGAGTGGATCCAGAAAATCCACCGCGACGGCGCCGAGCGCGGCTACTCCGCCGACGTCATCGTCGACACCATCCTGCGCCGCATGCCGGACTACGTGAACTACATCACCCCGCAGTTCTCGCGCACCGACATCAACTTCCAGCGCGTTTCCACCGTCGACACCTCCAACCCCTTCATCACGCGCGACATCCCCACCCCGGACGAAAGCTTCATCGTGATCCGCTTCCGTGAGCCCAAGGGCGTCGACTTCCCCTATCTGCTGAACATGATCCCGAACTCCTTCATGTCGCGCCGCAACACCATCGTGGTGCCAGGCGCCAAGATGGGCTTCGCCATGGAACTGATTCTGGCGCCGATCATCCAGGACATGATCGCGAACAAGAACAAGTAGCGCGTGGTGGTTGCCGACTTGTCGGCTTTACAACCACGGCCGGCCCTTTATGCCCTTCAGGGTACTTGCGGGCAGGCTGGTTTGCTTGAATAAAAAACGGAGCCTGGCGGCTCCGTTTTTTGCGCCTGACTGCATGCGACCCGATACGGCCGGCCACGGCGATAACTGAGGCGGATTATTTCCCGGCCTCGGCGGATGTCAAGCCCAGCCTGGGTGCGTGATTGCAGGCCCGGGCCCCGGTGCTGCGACCACGCGCATGGCATGGCTGATTCAGACCGGCCAGGTGTCGCCGCTGGGAGGCTGGCGGCGACCTTCACCAACAAGGAGCGAAGAAGATCATCGCCAGCAAGCAGATATTGTTGATCCCCATATTCGCGAGATGTCAGCCCTGCGCCGCCTGCCGGTCCCGATAGGTTTGCATGAAGGAAAAGCTGCCGTGTGGGACTCCATCGTAGCTGATGCGACTGGCGCCAACGTCCGGGGTCATGGGCGATCCGGTAATTGGGCAGTTCGTCGGGATTTTTTACATTCACACGCCGCTCACGGTGAAGGCACAAACATAACGTATTGTTTCATATGGCTTCATATAAGAACTGCAATGCTGGCATGGAAAATGCTTGTGCTTGTAAATGATTACGCTTATCGAACGCTTGCAGCCTTCTCTTTAAGAACATTAATAAACCATAGGTTGATGCCAATGAAAACCCATTCCGCCCCCCTCGCCCTGATCATCTCTACCGCCCTGGGCACCTTGATCGCTTCGCCTGCCAATGCCCTGTTGATCACCACAGCGTCCGTTGGCTTCAGCAACAACGCCAGCATCAGCGACAGCGAGGGCGGTGGATCAACCAGCACTGCCAACGCCCCCCTCGGCACCAGTTCAATCGGTCGCTTCGACCCCTCTGTTGGTGTGCTGATGAGCGCCACCCTCAACCTTGCCTCGACGCGGACGCAGGAAACCAGGGTCAACTCATCCGACGGCCCCAACACTGGCACCAATAATGTAGTGACGTCGAACGGCACCGGTAGCAGCACTGCCAATATGAGCGCGCCTGGGGTGAACACCACGTTCTCGACGATCACTCAAAGCGCTTCCTGCACCAACCCCCGTCTAGGCGGCTGTACGGGTACGCCGGTGGCCAGCGCACCCGCCGCCACCAACTCATCCAGCACTGTCTCGATTGTCAACCTCAATGATTATGTGGGCCCCGGTTCAGTGACGGTGACCCGCACGGCATCGAACCTTAGCGCGACGCAACAAAGCAACCTCTTCACCGGCACCGAGTCAACGGAAACCAAGGTGACCTGGAACGGCAGCATCAGTGCAGTCTACGACTACCTGCTTCATGCCGCGCCCTCCTTCGACGGCCTCAGTCAACTCGTTCTGAATCTGGATTTCGGCACTGTTTTCCTGGGCGACATGGCGGACATGGGCTTTAACATTTTCAACGCTGCGGGTGATCGCGTCGGGAGCGACCTGGACAGCTTCTCTGGCAGTGGCGACACTGCGCAACTGAGCACCAACCTGCCCGGCTCGTTTTCTGGCCTGATCGCTGGCTCCAGCCTGGGTTACCTCGCCTCCATCAATGCTTCCGTTCTGGGCCCTCTTGCCGCCACTTACATCCTGACCCTGTCGGACGCGGATGTCGGTGCATCTGACAGTCGTTTTGGTGGCTATACGCTCACGCTCAACCTGAAGGGCAACGTGATCGAAAAACAGATTGCCAGCGCTATTCCCGAGCCCGGCATGCTGGCCCTGCTCGGGATCGGTCTGTTGGGCTTGGGCATGAGCCGACGCAAGCGTTAATGATTGTCGGATTCCTTTACACATCGAGGCGGCCTGGACCGCCTCGTTTGTTTGAGCCTTTCTGGCTTCGGTCAATCAAACCACCGAAAACCCCACCAGCGCGATCTCGTCGCCGTCCTTGACCGGGGTGGACTTTTCGGCGAACTGCTTGTTCACGGTGACATTTAGCCTGGGATTGCCGAGCAGCATCTTTTTCCACATCTCGCCGCGTTTGGAGAGCACGAACAACAGCCGTTCGACATCGGTCACGTCGGGCGGCAGGTTGATTTCGTCGGCGGCCATGCCGAAGGTATCGACCAGGTCTCCGAAAAACAGGATTTTCACCATGGGTAGGCCTTTATAATTGGCAATTGATCGCCTGATTTTACCTCTGTATGTCCGCCTACCCTGAAGGGCACACGCACCTGCTGGAAAACCTCAACCCCGAACAACGCGCCGCGGTGATGCTGCCGCATGCGTCTGCACTGATTCTGGCGGGCGCCGGTTCGGGCAAAACGCGCGTCCTGACCACCCGCATCGTGTGGCTGATCCAGACCGGCCAGGTGTCGCCGCTGGGGGTGCTGGCGGTGACCTTCACCAACAAGGCAGCGAAGGAAATGATGACGCGCATTTCGGCCATGCTGCCGATCAACACGCGCGGCATGTGGGTCGGCACCTTCCACGGACTGGCCAACCGCCTGCTGCGCACCCATTACCGGGAAGCAGGGCTGCCGCAGTCGTTCCAGATCCTGGACAGCCAGGACCAGTTGTCGGCGATCAAGCGGCTGATGAAGGCAATGAACGTCGACACCGAGAAGTACGAGCCAAAGAAGCTGCAGTGGTTTATCAACGGCCACAAGGAAGCCGGACGGCGGGCGCGCGACGCCGAGGCCTACGACGAATACTCGATGCGCATGGCCGAGCTGTACGAGGCTTACGACGCGCAATGCCAGCGCGAGGGCGTGGCAGACTTTCCCGAGCTGCTGCTGCGCTCCTACGAATTGCTGTACCGCAACGAGCCGCTGCGCCAGCATTACCAGGATCGCTTCCGCCACATCCTGATCGACGAATTCCAGGACACCAACACCCTGCAGTACCGCTGGCTGAAGCTGTTCGCCGGCCCGCACACTGCGCTCTTCGCAGTCGGCGACGACGACCAGTCGATCTACGCCTTCCGCGGCGCCAACACCGCCAACATGGCCGAGTTCGAGCGCGAGTTCGCGCACGGCAAGGTGATCAAGCTTGAGCAGAACTACCGCAGCCACGGCCATATCCTCACCGCCGCCAACACGCTGATTTCCCAGAACGCGCATCGCCTCGGCAAGAACCTGTGGACGGCGGAAGGCGAAGGCGAGCCGATCCGCGTGTTCGACGCCTATTCCGACCAGGACGAGGCGAGCTTCGTGGTCGACGAGGTGCGCGCGCTCAACCGCGAAGGGGTGAACCTGTCCGACATGGCGCTTTTGTATCGCTCCAACGCGCAGTCGCGGGTGCTGGAACACGCGCTGTTCTCCGCCAGCGTGCCGTATCGCGTGTATGGCGGACTGCGCTTTTTCGAGCGCCAGGAAATCAAGCATGCGCTCGCCTACCTGCGCCTGTTGACCAACCCGGAAGACGACGGCGCGTTTCTGCGGGTGGTGAACTTCCCCACCCGCGGCATCGGCGCGCGCACCCTGGAACAGCTGGCGGATTCCGCCGCGCGCTCGGGCGCCAGCCTGTGGCAGGCGGCCTGCACCGGCGGCGGCAAGGTGGCCGGATTCGCCAAGCTGATCGAGGACATCAAGCAGGCCACGCGCGACCTGCCGCTTGCGGAAGCGATCGACCATGTGATCGAGGCCAGCGGACTGGCCGACTACTACCGCGCCGACAAGGAAGGCGCCGACCGCCTGGAGAACCTCAACGAACTGGTCAATGCGGCAGCCTTGTTTTCCGAGGAATCGGAGGAAGGCAGCCTGGATGCCTTCCTCGCCCATGCCGCGCTGGAAGCCGGCGAGCACCAGGCCGGCGCCGGCCACGACGCGCTGCAATTGATGACGGTGCACGCCGCCAAGGGGCTGGAGTTTCACGCCGTCTTCATCACCGGGCTGGAAGAAGGCCTGTTCCCGCACGAGCAGAGCGCCAGCGAGGAAAACGGCCTGGAGGAGGAGCGGCGGCTGATGTACGTGGCAATCACCCGCGCCCGGCGGCGGCTGTACCTGTCGCACGCGCAGTCGCGCATGCTGCACGGGCAGATCCGCTACAGCCTGCCGTCGCGCTTTCTGGACGAACTGCCGGAGCAGGTGCTGCTGCACCTCAACCGCCGCAGCGAGCCGGCCTACCCCTCAGGCGGCACCCGCGCGCCGGCAGCGACGCCGCGCAGCCCGCAGGCGGGCAACGACACCGGCTACCGCGTGGGCCAGAGCGTGGCCCACGCCAAGTTCGGCACCGGCATCATCATCGACTTCGAGGGGCGCGGGTCTGACGCG
>CAMTWC010000024.1:0-18032 GCA_947085345.1 uncultured Gammaproteobacteria bacterium
GCATACGATTCCACACGGGCTTCAGCCCGTAGTGGATCGGAGTCCTTTAGGGCATACGATTCCACACGGGCTTCAGCCCGTAGTGGATCGGAGTCCTTTAGGGCATACGATTCCACACGGGCTTCAGCCCGTAGTGGATCGGAGTCCTTTAGGGCAGGTCGAGGCCGGGGTGGACGCCTTCTATCTCGACGGCTTCGCGCCCGACTGCAATGCCGACCTGTGGCAGCCCGGGCTGTTCGAGACGCTGGCGCGGCTGGCGAAGCCCGACGCCATGGCGGCCACCTACACGGTGGCGGCGCCGGTGCGGCAAGGTTTAATGCAAGCCGGCTTCGTCTGTGACAAGCGCGCCGGCTACGGCCGCAAGCGGCATTGCCTCGCCGCGCGCTTCGCAGGCAAATCCAGTTGGCTTGAACCCACCGCGCCGCAGCATGTCGTCGTCATCGGCGCCGGCGTGGCGGGTGCCGCAACCGCGCATGCGCTGGCGCAGCGCGGTGTCGCGGTGACGGTGCTGGAGCGCGCCGATGCGCCGGCGCAGGCCGCATCGGGCAATCCGGTGGCGGTGTTCCGGCCGGTGATCTCGCGCGACGACAACCGCGCCACGCGCCTGACGCGCGCGGCCTTCCTGCACGACCTGCGCGCGTGGGCGGCGCTGCAAGGGATCGAATGGGCGCGCTGCGGCGTGCTGCATCTGGCCCGCGATGCGGATGCCGCGGTGAAGCAACAGCTGGCACTGGCCGACACTGCGCCACCTGCCGATTACGCGCGCTGGGTGGACCTGGGTGAGGCACGCGAACTGGCGAACTGGCCGGTCGCCGCGCCCGGGGTGTTTTACCCGACGGCGGGCTGGGTGGTGCCGGCAAGTCTGTGCCGCGCCTGGCTCGACCATCCGGCGATCCTGATGAAGACTGGCTGCGCCGTCGCGCGCGTGCAGGCGGTTGCACGCGGCTGGCAGGTGCTGGGTTCCGACGGCGCGGTGCTGGCCGAGGCCGATGCGGTGGTGCTGGCGAACGCGCGCGACGCGCTCAATCTGGTGTCCGATCAGAGGTGGCCGCTCAACACCGTGCGCGGGCAGATCACCCAGCTGCCGCCCGGCAGCCTGCCGCACATCAAACGGGTGATCGCGCGCGAGGGCTATGTGGCGCCGGGCGCTTCGCGGCCACTGGTCGGCGCAACCTATGAGCACGATGACGACGACACGATGCCGCGCACGGCGAGCGACCTTGCAAACCTGGCGCGGCTGGAATCAATCCTGCCGGGAGCAGGAGTCTCGGCCGAAGCCGTGAGCGGGCGCGCCTCGCTGCGCGCGACACTGCCGGACCGGCTGCCGATCGTCGGTGCGGTCGGCGGGCAGGCAGGGCTCTACGTGGCGGCGGGTTATGCCTCGCGCGGCGTGGTGTGGGCGGGACTGCTGGGCGAGGCGCTGGCCGACCAAATCACGGCGCAGCCGCTGCCGCTGGAGAGCGATTTGATGCGGGCGATTGCGCCGGGGCGCTTTATGCGTTAATCAGGCGGCCGTGAGCGGCTTGCCCTTGTGCGCGGCAACCGCAAGGCCGTCTTGATCGTACAGGCCGCCCTGACTGGTTGCGCTGTGGATCAGCACATTCAAGGCTTGCCGGGTGGAGGACAGCCGCATTTCGATCAGCGCGCCGATGCGCTGGTTCAGCGCCTGGGCTTCCTGTTCCATTGCGCCGAGCTGCTGCCAGCGGGCGGGCAGCTCGGGGTGTTTGTGCTGCGCCAGCCACGCATCCATGCCGGCGGGGTCGGGTGTGTGGCCGGCCGCCAGCAGATCGGCATGCCGGTTTCGCGCATGCTCGCTCACGTTCTGCAACTGCGTCAGCTTGGCGGCATTCAGCAGCGCCAGACGCTCGGCGTCACCTGCGATCAGCGCCTGCTCCTCGTCCTGCAGCGTCTGCAGCAATGCCTGCCACGCTGCGCTTTCCTCCGCCAGTCTGGCAAGCAGGGTTGAATGGCTGTGTGGTGCGTTAGCGGGCGGCATTGAGCATTTCCTTCACCGAATCGATCAGGCCTGCGGCGATGTTTTCGGCATTGATGGTGTACTGGCCGCTGGCAATGGCTGCCTTGACGCTCTCCACGCGCGCGCGGTCGACGACTGGAATCGCCGCAAGCTGCGTTTCCAATTCCTTCAGCTGGGTTGCGCGCGGGCTCAGGCTGACGCCGGTCTGCCCGGTGTCGGCAGCCGGACCGGGCTGTGGCTTGGCGGGGCGGCTTTCGGCGGCGGCGGGCAGCTTGACCGGCTTCGCGCCGGGATCGATTTTCATGGCAGTTTCCTGTGTCGGGACGGGCAGGTCGGGGATGACATCACTCAAGATAGATCAGTAACGTCTATTTCTGAAACTCCTGAAGCGACCCCTTTCAAAAGGCGACCACCACCTGCTGGCCGTCGTGCGCAATGCCGCTGACCACCTGTCCGGAACGGGTTTTCACCCGCACGCGGTCGCCGCGGCTGGCATTGGCCAGCGCCTGGCCTTCGCTCTGGACGGAAAAGCCCGGGCCGTTCATCACCAGGCGGGTGGTCTGTCCCTGCTGCACCGCGAGCGGGGGCCGCAACAGCGCACTGCGCAGCGGCGCGCCCGCGGCCAGCCCGGAAACCGCGCGGTAGCCCGGCAGCGCCTCGGCATCGGTGATGACGTCGGCGGGCAGGCTGCCGAGGTCGCCCTCGCGCAGCGCCAGGTCGGCGGCGGTGAGGACGTGGTTGGCGGGGAGCGGTTGGCGGGTCACGACATAGCGGCCGATCACCTGCACCTGAGCGGGCAGATAGACCGTCCAGCGGGTCGGCGCCAGGCAGCGCACGCCCACCGTGGTTTTGCCGATGCTGCGGCTGCCCTGAGGCTGGAAGGCGTCGAGTGCCGAACAGGCCGCCAGCGCAGCGCGCGGCGGCTTGACCTGGATCGAGACGGCGCCGGGCAGTCCGCCGGTTTGCGTCTTCAGGAAGCGCTCGGCCTGGGCCATCACGGCTGCCGGGTCCTGCGGGCCCGCTGCGTGGACAGCGCCCGACAGGCACAGGCAGGCCACGGCCAGCCACATTCCACGGGAACGTCTGACGGCCTGGGGGGATGCTGCTGCCATTTGCGACTCCTCGACTCGGCTGATCACACTGCGCCATTGTAGGGAGCGCCCCGCCATCCTAAACGCCGAAATGAACCGGCTTTTTGCCGCTTATCGTGCGATTGGATGGACAGGCGCGTGTCTAGGATGCAGTCATCCCCCAAAGGCTTTGCCGAAAAAGGTGACTGAGATGATGAACCGGCTGGACGAGATGCTGAACTTCCACACCCAGGCGCTGCGCGTTCGCGACCAGCGCCAGCAGGTGCTGGCATCCAACATCGCCAACGCGGACACGCCCAACTACAAGGCGCGCGACCTGGACTTCAAGACCGCCCTGCAGGGCGCACTGAAAGCTGCGCCCGTGGCCGGCGGCGTCACGCTGGCGGCCACGGCGCCGGGACATCTTGCCGGCAAGCCCGGCCTGACTGCCGACTCGGGGCTGCTGTACCGCACTCCGGCGCAGGGCAGCGTCGACGGCAACACAGTGGACATGGACGCCGAACGCGCCGCCTTTGCCGACAACGCCATTCATTATGAATTCAACCTGAACCGGCTCAGTTCGCAGATCAAGGGTCTGCTGTCCGCCATTCAGGGATAAGGAGTCTAGCGCATGTCTCTGTTCAATATCTTCAACGTGGCCGGCTCGGCCATGCATGCCCAGTCGCAGCGGCTGAACACCGTTGCCAGCAACCTGGCCAACGCCGACAGCGCAACCGGCGCCAACGGCGAACCCTACAAGGCCAAGCAGGTGGTGTTTGCCGCCACCCCGGTGGGCACAAACGGCGCAACCGGCGTCAACGTGGCCGCAGTGATCGAAGACCCGTCGCCGATGAAGATGGTGTATGACCCGAAGAATCCGCTTGCCGACGACAAGGGCTACGTCACCATGCCCAACGTCAACGTGGTGGAGGAAATGGTCAACATGATCTCCGCCTCGCGTTCGTATCAGTCCAACGTGGAAATGATGAACACCACGAAAACCCTGCTGCTCAAGACCCTGACCCTTGGCCAGTGATTCGCCCGAACGGTAAAGAGGAGACGCAATGAGCACCGTACAAGATGCAAGCAATGTCAGCAGCCTGTTTGGCGCGGGCGCGGCCACCGCATCCAAGAGTGGAACGGATGAAACCAAGGACCGTTTCCTGAGCCTGCTGGTGGCACAGATGAAAAACCAGGATCCGCTGAATCCGCTCGACAACGCCCAGGTGACGAGCCAGATGGCCCAGCTTTCAACCGTCCAGGGCATCGAGAACATGAACAGCACCCTGCAGGCGCTCGCCGCCAGCCTGGGCGTCAACCAGATGGCGCAGGCGGCCAACCTGATCGGGCGCGGCGTGCTGGTGCCGGGCAACAGCATCAGCCCCGCCCAGCTCGAGGATGTGATGGGCTTTGAACTGTCGCGTCCGGCCGACAAGGTGACAATCGATATTCTCGACGCTGGTGGCGGCGTGGTGCGCAGCCTGAACCTCGGCCCGCGCGACGACGGCATGAACCTGCTGGCCTGGGATGGCCTGACGAATAGTGGTGTCGCAGCCCCCGCAGGTCAGTACAGTTTCAACATCAATGCCGTCCAGGGCGGCCAGCCGGTCGGCAGCACCACCCTGCATCTGGGGCTGGTGAACAGCGTCTCGCAGGGCAGCCAGGGGGTGCAGCTGAACCTGGCCGGGAACAAGAGCGTGGGGTATGCCGAGATCCGGCAGATTTTCTGACCTGACGGGTCAACCGGCAGCAATCATCACAAGGAGCAGAACATGGGTTTTCAGCAAGGCTTGAGCGGCCTCAATACCGCCGCAAAGAATCTGGATGTCATCGGCAACAACGTTTCCAACGCCAGCACGGTGGGGTTCAAGCAGTCGCAGGCGCAGTTTGCCGACGTCTACGCAAACTCGCTCACCGGCTCCGGCGGCTCCGGCGTCGGCATCGGCACCAAGGTTGCGGTGGTGGCCCAGCAGTTCACCCAGGGCAACATCACGGCCACCAACAATCCGCTGGACATGGCCATCAACGGCGGCGGCTTTTTCCGCATGGACAACAACGGCGAAGCCACCTATCAGCGCAACGGCCAGTTCCAGCTCGACAAGAATGGCTTCATCGTCAACCCGACCGGCGCCAAGCTGACCGGTTATACGGCGAATGCCAGCGGCGCGCTGTTGACCGGCGCGCCGACCCCCTTGAGCATCAATACGGCCGACCTGACGCCGCAGATCACGACTGCAATCAATGCGGTGCTCAATCTGGATTCCGGCAGTGCGGTTCCGGCCATCACGCCGTTCGACATGAACGACCCGGCCACATTTAATCATTCGACTGCGATTTCGGTCTTTGACAGCCTGGGCAATTCCCAGACGCTGCAAACCTTCTACGTCAAAACGGCCAACCCGGGCGAATGGCAGGTCTACGCGGCCAGCGATGGCACGCAGATTGGCACGGGCGCTGTCGCCACCCTGAACTTCGACACGAACGGCCTCCTGACGACGACGATGCCGCTTGCAGCCCTCGCTGTGCCGGCAACGGCGACGGGTGCCACCGGTCCGTCCATCGCAATCGACTTTACCGGCACCACCCAGTTTGGCGCTGCGTTCAGCGTCAACACGCTGAACCAGGACGGCTACACCTCCGGGCGGCTGGCCGGTTTCAACATCGGCGCCGACGGCATGATCCTGGGCCGTTACACCAATGGCCAGTCGGCGGTTCTGGGCCAGGTGGTGCTGGCGAATTTCGCCAATCCCAATGGCCTGCAGCCGCTGGGCAACAACATGTGGGCCGAGACCTCGACCTCGGGCACGCCGCTGGTGGGCACGCCCGACTCGGGCAGCCTGGGCGTGCTGCAGTCGTCGGCGGTGGAGGACTCCAATGTTGACCTGACCGCCGAGCTGGTCAACATGATCACCGCGCAGCGGGTGTACCAGGCCAACGCGCAGACCATCAAGGCCCAGGACGCGCTGCTGCAGACCCTGGTCAACCTGCGTTAAGTCTTGACTCGAATAGGGAGCCCGCATGGACCGTCTCATCTACATTGCCATGACCGGCGCGAAGCATATCCTGGAGCAGCAGGCGACCACTTCGCACAACCTGGCGAACGCGACCACCACCGGCTTCCGTGCGCAGGTCGACCAGTTCCGCGCGGTGCCGGTGCAGGGTGCGATTCTGCCCACCCGCGCCTTCGTGGTCGATTCCACCACCGGCAGCGATTTCCGCGGCGGCGCCATCCAGCACACCGGGCGTGAGCTCGACGTGGCGGTGCAGGGAGCGGGCTGGATGGTGGTGCAGGCCGCAGACGGCACCGAGGCCTATACCCGCAACGGCAACCTGAAGATTAGCGAAAACGGCATTCTGCAAACCCCCAATGGACTCAATGTTCTGGGCGATGGCGGCCCGCTGTCGATTCCGCCCGGTCGCAACATTGCTGTAGCCAAGGACGGCACGGTTTCGCTGGTGCCCGATGGCTCGGCCGCCACCGGTCTGACTTCGATCGGACGCCTGAAACTGGTCAATCCTCCCGGAGCCGATCTGGTTCGGGGCGACGACGGCCTGTTCCGGATGAAAGACGGGACCTCGGCGACGGCCGATCCCAGGGTGTCGGTGATCAGCGGCTCGCTGGAGTCCTCCAACGTCAACGTCGTCGATGAAATGGTCAACATGATTTCATTGGCGCGCCAGTTCGACATGCACATGAAGCTGCTGCAAAACGCCGAAGCCAACGACGGCAAGGCAGCGCAGCTGCTGAGCATGAATTGATCTTTCCTTCGCGTCCTTCGCGGATGAAATAATTTTTTAAAGGAGCCGACATGATTCGCTCACTATGGATTGCCAAGACCGGTCTGGATGCGCAACAGACGCAGATGGACGTGATTTCCAACAACCTCGCCAACGTCAGTACCAGCGGCTTCAAGCGTGCGCGCGCGGTGTTCGAGGACCTGCTGTACCAGACCCTCCGCCAGCCCGGCGCGCAATCGTCCGAGCAGACGCAGCTGCCGTCCGGCCTGCAGATCGGCACCGGGGTGAAGCCGGTCGCCACCGAGCGCATCTTCACCCAGGGCAACCTGCAGCAGACGGGCAATTCCAAGGACGTGGCGATCCAGGGCAACGGCTTCTTCCAGGTGCTGATGCCCGACGGCACCACGTCCTACACCCGCGACGGCTCGTTCCAGGCCGATGCCAACGGCCAGCTGGTCACGTCCAGCGGCTACGCGGTGCAGCCTGCCATCACCATCCCGGCCGACACCCAGACCCTGAGCATCGCGCGCGACGGCACGGTGTCGGTGCAGCAGGCGGGATCGGCCACCCCGGTGACCATCGGCACACTGCAGCTGGCGATGTTCGTCAACCCGGCCGGCCTGCAGAGCCTGGGCGAAAATCTGTACGGCGAGACAGCGGCGTCCGGCACGCCGAGTTCCAACGCACCAGGCAGCAACGGCGCCGGCCTCCTCAACCAGGGCTATGTCGAAACCTCGAACGTCAACGTGGTGGAGGAACTGGTCAATATGATCCAGACCCAGCGCGCGTACGAGATCAACAGCAAGGCTATCCAGACATCCGACCAGATGCTGCAGCGCCTGACCCAGCTGTGAGATTTGCAATGAATGCGCCTCTGGAAACCCCGGCATCGTCATTCCGGCGAAAACCGGAATCCAGTGAGATCTACTGCCTGGACACCGGCTTTCGCCGGTGTGACGGATCATTTGAGGTGCCCGTGAACATGAAGCGGGCGATCGGGATAATGGGAATATTGTTGGGGCTGGCGGGCTGTGGCACCACGCCGTCGTCCATCGTCGAGCAGCCGACCACCGCGCGTCCCGTGGCCCAGGTTGCGCAGACACCGGCCAATGGCGCCATCTATCAGGCGGCCGCCTATCGCCCGCTGTTCGAAGACCGGCGCGCGCGCCATGTGGGCGACGTGCTGACCATCGTCATCAGCGAAAAGACCCAGGCCGGCAAGCAGGCCTCCTCCAATGCGTCGAAGACCAGCGAGGTCGATTCGTCGATCAGCGCGGTCGCCGGCCTGCCGCTCAAAGCCTTCCAGGGCGTGGGGCTGAACGCCGAAGCATCGACTTCGTACGACGACAAGTCCGCGCTCAATTCCAGCAACACCTTCAGCGGCAGCGTCACCGTCACCGTGATCGAAGTGCTGCCCAACGGAAACCTGATCGTCGCCGGCGAAAAACAGATTGCGCTCGACAAGGGCACCGAATACATCCGCCTGTCGGGCGTGGTGCAGCCCGACACCATCCAGGCCGGCAACACCGTATCGTCGGCCAAGGTGGCGGACGCGCGCATCGAATACCGCACCAGCGCCAAATTCGACTCGGCCGAAGTGATGGGCTGGCTGGCGCGCTTCTTCCTCAGTTTCATTCCGCTGTAAGGGTGGACACCATGAACATACCCCGTCTGCTTCTGCTGGCCCTGCTGGCGCTTCCCGGCATCGCGCACGCCGAACGCATCAAGGACATCGCCGCCATTCAGGGCGTGCGCGTCAACCAGCTGATCGGCTACGGCCTGGTGGTGGGTCTCGACGGCACCGGCGACCAGACCACGCAAACGCCGTTCACCACCCAGAGCATCACCAACATGCTGACGCAGATGGGCGTCAACCTGCCGCCCGGCATCAACATGCAGCTGAAGAACGTCGCTGCGGTGATGGTGACGGCCGAGCTGCCGCCGTTCGCCCAGGCCGGGCAGAGCATCGACATCACGGTGTCGTCGGTCGGCAACGCCAAGAGCCTGCGCGGCGGCACCCTTGTGATGACGCCGCTGAAAGGCGCCGACGGGCTGGTCTACGCGATGGCGCAGGGCAACCTGGTGGTCAGCGGCGCCGGCGCCTCGGCCAGCGGCAGTTCCGCACAGATCAATCATCTGGGCGTCGGCCGCATCCCGGCCGGCGCCACGGTCGAGCGCACGGTCGCCACCGCGCTCGGCGAGTCCGGCAGCATCAATCTCGAACTGCGGCAGAGCGACTTCACCACCGCCAGCCGCGTGGTCGACGCGGTGAATGCACGTTTCGGCAAGGACACTGCGCGCGCGCTCAACGGTCGGGTGATCCAGGTGAGAACCCCGGTCGGCGAAAGCGAGCGGGTGGCTTTCCTGGGCGCGATCGAAAGCCTCGACGTCAGCCCGGCGCAGGCGCGGGCCTTGGTCATCGTCAACGCGCGCACCGGCTCGGTGGTGATGAACCGCGCCGTCATGCTCGACCCCAGCGCGGTGTCGCACGGCAACCTGTCGGTGGTCATCAGCACCGAGCCGGTCATCAGCCAGCCGGCGCCGTTTTCCAGGGGCCAGACGGTGGTCACCGCGCAGTCGCAGATCGAAATCCGCCAGCAACCGGGCGAAGTCATGCTGCTCAAGGGCAGCGCCTCGCTCGCCGATGTGGTGAAGGCGCTCAATTCCATCGGCGCCACGCCGCAGGATCTGCTGGCGATCCTGCAGGCGCTGAAGGCGTCGGGCGCATTGCGCGCCGAGCTGGAAGTCATTTGAATGAGCATCGGCGGCGCCGACCTCTCTTCCAAATTTGCGCTCGACGTCCAGGGCGTCAACCAGCTCAAGCTCGACGCCAGGCAGTCTTCGCCCGAGGCGCTGAAGCAGGCGGCGCAGCAATTCGAAGCGGTGTTCATGAACATGCTGATGAAAAGCATGCGCGAGGCGACCCCGCAGGACGGCATGTTCGACAGCGAACAGACCCGCATGTACACCTCGATGCTCGACCAGCAGCTGACGCAGCGCATGGCGAGCCGCGGCATCGGCCTGGCCGAGGTGATGGTGCGCCAGCTCTCCAGCGTACTGGCTGTTCCGAACGGCGAGAGTGCGGAGCCCGCCATCGAAGGTGCGCAAGGCTTGCCGTTGAATGCGCCGTCGCTGCCTGCCGCCGCCGTTCGCAGCGGGAATTCCCCACAAGGGGATCTCGATGCCCTTGGGAACTCCGATCCACTACGTGCTAAAGCGCGTGTGGAGTCGTATGCCCCTGCGCACGTCGAATCCTTTGTGCAGAAACTGCTGCCGCACGCCCAGGCGGCGAGCGCCGTCACCGGCATCCCGGCCCGCTTCATGCTGGGCCAGGCGGCGCTGGAAACCGGCTGGGGCAAGGCTGAAATCCGCGGCGCCGACGGCCGGAACAGCCACAACCTGTTTGGCATCAAGGCCGGTGCCGGCTGGAAAGGCCAGACGGTGGACGTCGTCACCACCGAATACGTCAACGGCAAGCCGCAGAAGCAGGTGGAAAGCTTCCGCGCCTACGATTCCTATGCCGACTCCTTCAGCGACTACGCCAAGCTGCTGCGCAGCAACGCGCGCTACCAGAACGTGATCGCGCAGGGGCAGGATGCCGCCGGCTTTGCCCAGGGCCTGCAGCAGGCCGGCTATGCCACCGACCCGAATTACGCCCAGAAGCTGATCGGCGTCATCAGGCAATTCGACCCGGTTTGACCCGGCGGGCTCAAGAATCCGGAAATTCAGCCGATTCAGCTATCAAGCGTCCGTGTAGCCCTTTTCCGAAACCCACCCGTGCATAGATAAATGGCAAGCAGTATTCTCAGCATTGGTCAGAGTGCACTCGCAGCCGCCCAGGTCGGGCTCAGCACGGCCGGCCACAATATCGCGAACGCCTCGACGCCGGGCTTCAATCGCCAGGTGGTGGTGCAGGGATCGGCCACGCCGCAGAACTTCGGGTTCGGCTTCATGGGGCAGGGCGTCGAGATATCCACGGTCAAGCGCATTTACAGCGAGTTTCTCGGCAGCCAGGTGCGCACCGCGCAAACCACGAAAAGCGGACTCGACAGCTATTACGCCCAGATCAGGCAGATCGACAACATGCTGGCCGACCCCGCTTCCGGGTTGTCGCCTGCCTTGCAGGGCTTTTTCAGCGGCATCCAGGAGCTGTCCTCGAATCCCGCGTCGATCCCGGCGCGCCAGGCAGCCTTGTCGTCGGCCGAGACACTGGCTGCGCGTTTTCAGAGCCTGGCCGGACGGCTCGACGAGATCGAGCAGGGCGTCAACAGCCAGATCAGTTCGAGCGTCAGCGTCATCAACAGCTATGCGAAGCAGATTGCGCAGATGAACGATGCCATCGGCCGCGCCCAGAGTGCGAATGGCCAGCCCGCCAACGACCTGCTCGATCAGCGTGACCAGCTTATTCTCGACCTTAACAAGGAAATCCGGGCGACGGTCGTCAAGCAGGGCGACGGCGGCTATAACGTTTTCATCGGCAATGGCCAGCCGCTGGTGGTCGGGGTGACAACGTCCTCGCTCACCACGATGGCTTCGCTCACCGACCCCGAAAAAATCGAGGTCGCCTACCAGACCGCCAGTGGCCCCGTCATTGTGGGCGCGTCCAGCCTCGCTGGCGGCAAGCTGGGTGGGCTGATGGAATTCCGCAGCCAGTCGCTGGAGCCCGCGCAGAACGCCCTGGGGCGAGTTGCCATCGGCCTGGCCAGCACCTTTAATGCGCAACACCAGCTCGGCTACGATCTCGATGGTAATGCCGGGGGGGCGTTCTTCACTGTTGCGTCCCCGGTGGTGAGCGCGAACGGTGGCAATACCGGCTCGGGCGCCATCGCCGCCAGCATCAGTGATGCCACCTCGCTGACCACCAGCGATTACCGCCTGCGGTTCGACGGCGCCAATTACACCCTGACCCGCCTGTCCGACAACACCCAAACCGGCCCCATCACGTCAGGGCAAACCGTGGACGGGGTGACTTTAACCTTGTCTGGCACAGCCGCGGCGGGCGACAGCTTCCTGATCCGCCCGACCGTCAATGGGGCATCCGGCCTTGGCGTGGCGATCACCGATCCCGAACTGATCGCGGCGGCCGCCCAAACCGGCGCGGTGGGCGACAACCGCAATGCCTTGCTGCTCGGCGCACTGCAAACCGCCAACACCATGAACGGCGGCACCGCCACCTATCAGGGCGCCTATTCGCAGATCGTCAGCCAGATCGGCAACAAGACCCGCGAACTCGAAGTGACCAGCAGCGCGGCAGGCAAGCTGCTCACCGAAGCGACCTTGTCCTTGCAGAGCGAATCCGGCGTCAACCTCGACGAAGAGGCAACCAACCTGCTGCGTTACCAGCAGGCCTACCAGGCCGCGGCCAAGGTCATGCAGATCGCCAGCGAAATGTTCGACGTGCTGCTCTCGCTCGGCCGATAAGGGGATACGAACATCATGCGCATCAGCACCCAGACCCTGTTTGAATCCGGCGCCACCCGGCTCGGCGAGCTGCAGTCCGGGCTGGTCAGGACGCAGCAGCAGATCGCCACTGGCCGTCGCATTCTCACCCCGTCAGACGATCCGGTCGGGGCCGCGCGCGCGCTTGAGGTCACCCAGACGCAGTCGCTCAACACCCAGTACGGCGTCAACCGCCAGCATGCAAGAAGCGCGCTCGGCGCGCTGGAAGGCACGCTCTCGAGCGTGACGGCGCTGCTGCAGGACGTGAAAACCACCGTCATCGCGGCCGGCAATGGCGCCTTGAGCGACACGGAACGCAGTTTCATGGCGACCGAATTGAGTGGCCGGCTGGATGAGTTGCTGGGACTGGCCAACAGCCGCGATGCGGTGGGCAACTATCAGTTTTCCGGATTCCAGACCACAACGCCCGCATTTTCCAAGGACATGCTCGGCGTGGTGACGTATGACGGTGACGCGGGGCAACGCCTGATCCAGGTCGATGCCACGCGCCAGATGTCAGTCACCAGCCCGGGAGCGACCGTGTTCCAGGGAGGCGGACAGGACATCTTCGACACCCTGAATGATCTCGTCACCCTGCTGAACACGCCAGGCACGGCAGGGCTGGCCGCCGGGCTGGCAACCGCCAACGGCAACCTGGATCTGGCCCTGGACAACGTGCTGACGGTGCGCGCATCGGTCGGTGCGCGCCTGCAGGAACTCGACGCGCTCGACAATGCGGGCGAGGACCGCCATATCCAGTACAGCCAGATCCTGTCGGACTTGCAGGATCTCGATTACACCCAGGCGCTGACGCAGCTCTCGCAGCAGCAAGTCACCCTCGAGGCCGCACAGCGTTCCTTCGTTGCAGTATCGAGTCTGTCCTTGTTCAAATTCCTGTAAACCCGGTCATGATTCCCAAGGACATGTCGCCCAGCGAACAGTTGAGCGTGCTGGTGATGCGTCTGTTGTCCCTCGCATCGGAGCACGGCGACCTGCATCTGGCCGAGGTGGAGCGCGACCTGGTGCAGATGGACGTGCTGCTGGACGAGGCCATCAAAAAGCTGTGCGCGAGTTTCATGGCGATCCATCGTGTGGCCGACCTGCAGCAGGAAGTCTTGAATGGCCTGTTGGCCGACGGCCAGTTCGTGCCCGAGCATGCGGCGCGCTTCGAGGCCTTGCGCGGCGAAATCAGCCAGCATATCGGCGCCGCGGTGACCGGCCTGCAGTTCCAGGACATGACCAGCCAGCTGATCGGCCGCATGGCGCTGCACCTGGCTGGAATGCGAGACGTGTTTGGCGCCCTCGACGTCAATGGATCGGTTCCGCCGGAAAGCGGGACCGAAGCCATGCTGGCGGTTCTGGGCAAGGCCTGCGATCGGGTGGCGGCGCGTTTCTCCGAACTGGAGGGCGTCGCGCGCAGCACCGTGAATCAGCGCCATATGGAAAGCGGCGACATCGATCTTTTTTGAAACCAGGAAATGCGCGGGCGACAGCCTGAAAACGAAAGTGGCGGGAGCAACAATGAGCAAAACAATACTTGCAGTGGACGACTCGGGATCATTGCGCCAGATGCTGTCCTTCAGCCTGAAGGCTGCCGGCTATGGGGTGATCGAGGCGGTTGACGGACAGGATGCCCTGAACAAGGCGAAGCTGCAGCAGGTCGATCTCGTGCTGACCGACCAGAACATGCCGGTCATGGATGGCTTGAGCCTGATCAGGGCGCTGCGCGGCATGAAGAATTACCAGAAAGTGCCGATATTGATGCTGACGACGGAGTCCGGCGACGACATGAAGGCAAAAGGCCGGGCTGCGGGCGCCAGCGGCTGGCTGGTGAAACCCTTCGACCCGGCACGCCTGACCGAAGTGGTCAAGAAGCTGATTGGCTGAAAAAAACGGCGATCGATGATGCAGGACGTAAATGACGGAGTTCAAAGATGACGATTGACATGAGCCAGTTCTACCAGGTGTTTTTCGACGAAGCGGATGAACTGCTCGCCGAAATGGAGAAGCTGTTGCTGGCGATCGACGTGTCCGCACCGGACAGCGAGGATCTCAATGCGATCTTCCGTGCCGCGCATTCCATCAAGGGTGGCGCCGCCACCTTTGCCTTCAACGACATCACCGAAGTCACCCACATGCTGGAGTCGTTGCTCGACCGCATCCGCAAAGGCGAGATGGCGCTGACGCCCGAGCATGTGGATGCCTTCCTGGTCTCCAAGGACATCCTGACGATGCAGATGGATGGCCATCATCGTGGCTCCAGCGTCGACCAGGCAGCGGTCGACAGCGTGTGTCAGCGGCTGAAGGCGCTGTCCCATGGCATCGTTGCGGACGCACCGGCCACCGCCGCACCTGCGGCGCCCGTCGCGGCCGAACCTGTCCAATCCGCCGCCGCGCCGGTTGCGGATGCGGACGGCAATTACCATTTCCGCATCGAACTGCCCGACGTGCCGCAGCGCGATGTCGACGCACTGGCCACCGAACTGGGCCTGCTGGGGACGATCAGCCAGGAGACCTTGCCCAGCCAGCGCGTGGTGTTCACCCTGGCCACCAGCGAAGGGCTGGACAACATCATTGCGATCTGTTCGTTCGTGCTCGATCCCGATGACCTCAAGATCAGCCACTGTGGAACCCAGGCTGCCGCGGCTGCCGCCCCACAAGGGGGCTCCGATCCACTACGTGCTGAAGTCCCGCAAGTCGGTGTGGAATCGTATGCACCGGCGCACGACGATCCGGGTTACGGGATTTTCGAGCCGGAAAAGGCCGATGCCGCCAGCCCGGCACCCGCCGCAGCCAGTGAAACCGCAGCGCCCAAGGCTGAACAGGCTGCGCCTGCCGCCGAAGCCAAAAACCATGGCCGGCGCGCCATCGACAAGGAAGGCGCCAGCCTGGAGTCGTCGTCGATCCGGGTCGGCATCGAAAAAGTCGACCAGCTGATCAACCTGGTGGGCGAACTGGTCATCACGCAGGCCATGATCGAGCAGCGCATCAGCGTGCTCGATCCCATCCATCATGAACGCCTGCTCAACAGCGTCGGCCAGCTGACCCGGAATACGCGCGACCTGCAGGAAGCGGTCATGTCGATCCGCATGATGCCGATGGACTATGTGTTTTCGCGCTTCCCGCGCATGGTGCGCGACCTCGCCGCCAAACTGAACAAGAAAGTCGAGTTCGTCACCCGCGGCGCGGCCACCGAACTCGACAAGGGACTGATCGAGCGCATCGTCGATCCGCTTACCCATCTGGTGCGCAACAGCGTCGATCACGGCATCGAAATGCCCGATGTGCGCAAGGCCAGCGGCAAGAACGAGACCGGCAAGCTGATCCTGTCGGCCGCGCACCAGGGCGGCAACATCGTGATCGAGGTGACCGACGATGGCGGCGGCCTGAATCGCGACCGGATTCTTGCCAAGGCCAAGCAGCAAGGTCTGCCGGTAACGGACACGATGCCCGATGCCGATGTCTGGCAACTCATTTTTGCCCCGGGCTTTTCCACGGCCGAAGTCGTGACCGACGTGTCCGGCCGCGGCGTGGGCATGGATGTGGTCAAGCGCAACATCACGGCGATGGGCGGTACCGTTGACATCCGTTCCATTCCGGGCGTCGGCACCACCATTTCCATTTCGTTGCCGCTGACCCTGGCGATTCTGGACGGTATGTCGGTCAGGGTGGGCGAAGAGGTGTACATACTGCCGCTGGGCTACGTCATCGAGTCGCTGCAGCCGGCGGCTGCAGATGTCAAGGACATCGCCGGCCAGGGCCAGGTGGTCAAGATCCGCGAAGAATACCTGCCGTTGATTCCGCTCTATCAGATTTTCGACATCGAGCCGAACTTCACCAACCCGTCACAAGGGATCGCCGTGATTCTGGAAGCAGACGGCAAAAAGGCCGCCTTGCTGGTCGATGCCCTGGTCGGCCAGCAGCAGGTCGTGGTCAAGAATCTCGAATCGAATTTCCGCAAGGTGGCCGGCATTTCCGGCGCCACCATCCTGGGGGACGGCGGCGTTTCCCTGATTCTCGATGTGTCCGCGCTGTTGAGATCGAGCCGGCAGCTCAATGCCGACCCCGTCTTTTTCTGAACCGGATCAAGGATAGTAAACATGACTGACACCACAACACCCTCAGCCACCATGCAGGACGTCGGGGGGGGCGCCGGAAAGGAATTTCTGGCCTTCACCCTGGGCCAGGAAGAATACGGCATCGACATCCTGCGGGTGCAGGAGATTCGCGGCTACGAACCGGTCACCCGCATCGCCAACGCCCCCGACTTCATCAAGGGCGTGGTGAACCTGCGCGGCATCATCGTGCCGGTCGTCGACATGCGCATCAAGTTCAGCCTGGGCACCCCCACCTACGACCAGTTCACCGTGGTGATCATCCTCAACATCGGCGGCCGCGTGATGGGCATGGTGGTGGACAGCGTGTCCGATGTCACCACCCTGACCCCGGACCAGGTGAAGCCCGCGCCGGAAATGGGAACGACCTTCGATAGCGATTACCTCATCGGGCTGGGCACGCTCAACGAACGCATGCTGATCCTGGTGGATATCGACAAGCTGATGTCCAGCCCCGAAATGGGCCTGATCGAGAAAATTGCGGCCTGAAAATCCGTTCAGGCCAATACACAACAGCGGCAGCGAGGAAGGGGAAGAGTTTTGAGGCGACGAATCGCGATGAGGATTGTAGGAGGTCCGCCCCCGGGCCGATGGGTTGGTCGTCGCAGTGCACAGATCGCGGCGAGGGCGCCGCTCCTGCAACGGTGTATTGGCACCAGGTTTGAATGGACGGGATAACGACGATGCGGCGTTGGCAGTTTCGGGACGTGAAATCGTCAGCAGTGATGGTGCAAATCCCGGATTCAGTAGTTTGAATGAGATATGAAGGAAATAAAATGCTTACGAATCTGACAATTAAATCAAGGCTGGTCTTCGTGATCGGCTTCCTTTCCGTGCTGCTGGTGGGCATCGGGGTTCTGGGCATGGCCAGCCTGAATATCACCAATGCCTCGCTGAGATCGGTCTACGAAAACCGGGTGGTTGCATTGGGGCAGCTGGAGCGCGTATCCGCCCTGATCAACAAGGGCCAGATTCTCGTCGGCGAATCGGTTTCCGGTCAGTTGTCCGCTTTTCCTGAAGACGTTTCCGTGGTCGACAAGAACGTGGCCGAGATCCGCGGCGTGATGGAGGAAATCAAAGCCCTCCTGAAGGCCTATTCGGCCACCAAGCTGACGGCCGAAGAGTCCAGATTGTTCGAGGAATTCAGCGCCAACCGCGTTAAATATGGCCGGGAAGGCCTGCTGCCTGCACTTGCCGCGCTGGCCGGGCATGATTTCCAGCAGGCGGGTGAAATCCTGCAGGGGCCGATGAAAGAGGCCTACCCGCCGGTGCGGGCCAGTGCGGAGGCGCTCGTCCGGCTTCAGCTGGGTGAGGCAAAAGGCGAGTTCGAGGCCGCGCAGTCCCGCTATGTCATGGTGCGCAATGTTGCCATCATCGTGATGCTGGCGGGGGTGCTGTTGGCAGCCCTGATCGGCTATTGGTTGATTCGCGCGATTTCCGGCCCGCTCAATGAAGCGGTCCGGGTCGCCGAGAGCGTGGCGGCCGGCGACTTGACGCAAGTCATCGAGGTACGCAGCCAGGATGAAACCGGCAAGTTGATGAAGGCCATGAAGAACATGAACGACAGCCTGGCCAACATCGTCGGCCAGGTGCGCACCGGTACCGATACCATTGCGCACGCCACGCGCGAGATTGCCAGCGGCAACCTCGACCTGTCGTCCCGCACCGAAGAGCAGGCCGCCAGCCTGGAAGAAA
>CAMTWC010000025.1:0-24013 GCA_947085345.1 uncultured Gammaproteobacteria bacterium
CGCGAGTGCTGGCAGCCGCTTTGCAGCCATTTTTGCCGCTTGCTCGTTGTCCATGGAACGACCATGGACGCCTCCCAAGCGACAAAACTGACTCGCAAATCGCCTCGCCATCATCTCGCGTCCTAATGAATTATCTGGGTTAAAGTGAAACTTGACCCAGCGAGGCTGAGTCCGATGCGGGAGCATTTTGCCTCATCGGGCGCCAAATCGAAATTGCAGGGAAACAAAGCGTCACCCCCCGCCCTCCGGAACGGGTGGTCGGTCCGCATATCGATGCCGAAAAACGGCATTGCGGTAAGCCACCATGCCCTCGCCCCGTCCCGTTCGGCTGCCCGCCGGGGTGCCGGTACGGGGTGCGGCCATGCTATGCTGATCGCGATTTCTGGAGGATGGCGTGATCAAGATTCTGTTACTGATTGTGGTTGGTTTCGCGGTGTGGGCGGTGATCCGCGCCTACCAGCGCTCGCTCAACCCACCCCCGGCGTCGATACGCGAAAAAGTCGCCGAGGACATGGTGAAATGCGCGCATTGCGGGGTCAATCTGCCGCGCAGCGAAGCCATATATTCCGGTGGCGATTTTTTCTGCACGCCTGAGCACAAGCAACTCGGCAAAAAATGAGCTCGGCGGCACCCACCATGCCGCGCCCGCCCACGCCGGGTTATTACGCGTCGCACTGGCGCAGCCTCGATTACTTCAATCTGTATCGCCTGACCCTGGCGTTGGCGCTGGTGTTTACCGGGCTGATATTCAGCGACTCGAACCTGTTTCGCCCCGGCGCAAGCGAGTACTTCCAGGGCGTTTCCTATGCCTATCTGGTCATCGCGGCGCTGTTCGTGCTGGGCATCCGCGCGCGCTGGCCAGGGTTCCAGATCCAGCTCACCGCCCACATCACCGCCGACATCATCTGCGTGATATTGCTGATGGGCACCAGCGAACGGCTGGCCGGTGGATTGGGGTTGCTGCTGGTGATTTCGATTGCCTCGGGCGGTCTGGTGGGAAGCGGACGGCTGTCCCTGCTGTATGCCGCGATGGCCTCGATTGCACTGCTGCTGCAGCATGGATTCAGCATTCTGGGCGGCAGCCAGCGACTGGAGGGCTATTTCCAGATTGGCTTGCTATGCGCAGGCTACTTCGCCATCGGCTGGCTGGCGCATGCCCTGACCAAGCGCGCCCTGCACTCGGAAACGCTGGCGCAACAGCAGGCGGACGAACTGGCGCTCTTGAACCGGATCAATGCGCTGGCGATTGAAAACTCGCCCGACGGTCTTTTGGCAATACGCGGCGATGGCGTCGTTCGTCACGCCAGTCCGCGTGCGCTGGCGCTGCTCGGCACCCGTGCGCCGCTGAAGCCCGGCATCACCTCCCTGCAGGACTGCTCGCCCGAGCTGGCGCACCTGGTGCAACAGCTGCGCCCCGGCACGACGCTTACCCTGCACACCCCGGCTGCGCAGTTGCGGGTGCGCTGCATTCCGCTGGCGACGCCGGACAACAGCCGGGTACTGGTGCTGGAAGACCAGAGCCAGGCCGAGCTGGCGGCGCAGCGGCTGAAGCTGGCGGCGCTGGGCCGGCTCACTGCCAACATTGCGCACGAAATCCGCAATCCGCTGTCTGCCATCAGCCATGCCGCGCAACTGCTGCATGAGGATACGCAAGCGCCCGCCCAGGCGAAGCTGACCGCGATCATCGAAAACAACGCGCGTCGCCTCGACCGGCTGGTGGAAGAAGTGCTGACGCTCAACCGGCGCGATCGTCTCAATCCGGTCAGTTTCGATGCAGCAATGCTCGCTGCCCTGATCGATGAACTGCGGCAAACTGAAGAAATCCCCGCGGAGGCCGTCATAGTCAGCATGCCCGAAACCATGCGTTTCCAATTCGATTCCGACCACCTGCGCCAGATTCTGTGGAATCTGCTGCGCAACGCCTGGCGTTTCAGCCGCAAGCAGGCCGGCAGCATCCGGATCAGCGCAAAGACGCTGGGTGACAGCCTGCAGCTGGAGATTGCGGACGACGGCCCGGGCGTCGCTGAGGAACATCATGGCAAATTGTTCGAACCCTTCTTCACCACCGATGCCCAAGGCACCGGTCTTGGACTGTTTCTTGCGCGCGAACTGGCCGAGGCCAACCATGCGGCGTTGGCCTACGTCCCCGCGACGGGCGGCGCATGCTTTCGCCTGAGCCTGCGCAGGAGCGAATGAACATGGCTGCCTCGCCGCGCGTTCTGCTGGTGGACGACGAACCCGACCTGCTCGACCTGATGGAACTCACGCTGGTCAAGATGGGCCTGGAAACCGACCGCGCAGTCAGCGTGGCGGAAGCGCAGGCCCAGCTGGCGAAAACCCGTTACGACCTGTGCCTCACCGACATGCGGCTCACCGACGGCGAAGGCCTGGACGTGATCGCCACCGCCAGTGCGCTGGCGGAACCGGTGCCGGTCGCGGTCATCACCGCCTACGGCAACGCCGGCAACGCGGTGGCGGCGCTGAAAGCGGGCGCATTCGATTACCTGTCCAAGCCGGTGGCGCTCGACCAGCTGCGCGCCCTGGTGAAATCCGCGCTGAAGATTCCCGAGGCTGCCCAGGCCGGCGGCCCTGCACGCGACTTGATCGGCCAGTCTGCCACCATGCAGGACATCCGCGCGCGCATCGCCAAGCTCGCGCGCACCCAGGCGCCGGTGCATATCGCGGGCGAATCGGGCAGCGGCAAGGAACTCGCCGCGCGCCTGATCCACCGGCTGGGCAGCCGCGCCGACAAGCCCTTTGTCGCGGTCAACTGCGGCGCGATTCCGGAAACGCTGATGGAAAGCGAATTCTTCGGCTATCGCAAGGGCGCGTTCACCGGCGCCGAGTCCGACCGCAACGGCTTCTTCCAGGCGGCCGACGGCGGCACCCTGTTTCTCGACGAGGTGGCCGACCTGCCGCTGTCGATGCAGGTGAAGCTGTTGCGCGTGCTGCAGGAAAAGAAGGTACGCAAGGTTGGCGCCACCACCGAAGAGTCCGTCGATGTGCGCATCATCAGCGCCACCCACCAGAACCTCGCCGCGCTGGTGGAGGCCGGGCGCTTCCGCCAGGATCTGTATTACCGGCTCAACGTCATCGATCTGGTCATGCCGAGCCTGCGCGACCGCGTCGAGGACATCCCCGAGATGGCACGCTTTCTGCTCGACAAACTGGGCGGCGCCGACGTCAAGCTCGAACGCGACGCCGAAAAGGAACTCTGCGCTTATGCCTTTCCGGGCAACGTGCGCGAACTGGAAAACACCTTGGAACGCGCACTGGCGCTGTGCGAGAACAATCGCATCACCTCTGCCGACCTCAATCTTGCCCCGCCCCCGCCCGCGGCCAGCGCCACGCCCGGCAGCAAGTACCCGCTGCAGGATTACCTCGACCAGATGGAGCGTGCCGCCATCCTCGAAGCGCTGGAGCAGACGCGCCACAACAAGACCGCAGCCGCGCGCGTGCTCGGCGTCACCTTTCGCAGCCTGCGCTACCGCCTGGAGCGGCTTGGGATCGACTAGCCCGCCGTTCCGCGAAGCGCACGTAAAAAAACCGCATCCAGTACTGGATGCGGTTTTTTTACACGTGTACCCGACGCCATTGTTGGACTGGACATATTCGCCTTACGTCGCTGCGTTTTTTGCGTATCGCGGGATTACTAACCAAAGAACTGCAAGTGCTTCGGCAACTGATAAGGTGAGAATTCTCGTCTTTGACCAGGCGCAGTGGAAAGCCAATTTACCGCAGATGCGGCAAATGCTCCATTTCGCACCGCATTTAAGTATTGGGGAGTTCCTAGCAATTGAAAATGAACGGATGATCCCGCAGCAAGCCGCCTCTACAGTAACGAATATCGACGACATAGAGAGTTACGTCAAATTTGTGTTCCATAACCCCCCCTAATTATTTTGCCTTCGTGCCATGTAGCGGTATCACTTCCGCCCCGGTTTCCAGCGCGTCGCAGATATCCGCCCACGCCTGCATCAGGCGGCGGCTTTCCTATCCAGTCGATCCCGCGTCAGCTTCACCGTCGCCGTGAAACCTATCGCCTGTGCGTAACGTGACAGCGTACGCAACGACGGCAGCGTTCGGCCGCTTTCCATTCTGGCGATGACGGATTGCTTGGTGCCCATGCGCTCGGCGACTTCGATCTGCGTCAGCCCGGCTTTCAGGCGGGCGGCGATGAGTTCGTGCGCGATGGAGAATTCGTCTTCCAGCGCTGCATAGGCTTCGCGGGTAGCCTTGTCCTTCAACAGCCCAGCTTTGACTTCCGACAGGGTTTTCATAGTTCCAACTCCTTCAAGCGCGCCAGCGCGGTTTCAATCGCCCGCCGGGGCGTGGCCCGGGTTTTCTTCACAAACACATGCAGCACCACCAGCCGCTGCCCTGTAGCCGCTACATACACAGCCCGCGCGATACCATCCTTGCCGCTCATGCGCATTTCCCACAGTTTGCTTTCCAGCGGACGAACATGGGGGAGCCCTACCTTTTGGGGCCGAAGGCTTCCAGCAGTTCGGCCACGCGCAGGAAACGCGCCTTCAAGTCCAAAGGCAGCAACGCCAGGTCCTTTTCAGCAGCTTCGATCAGGTGAATTCGCCAAGTCATGATTATATCTTTTTTGCTATATGTCAAGCCGTCCGGCCATGGAGGGGTATCACTTCCCCGCCAGCTTCCAGCGCATTGCAAGTGTCTGCCCAAGCCTGCATCATCTTGCGCCGCTCGGGCAGGTGCTGGCTTCGAGCGTAGGCTGCCACGGTGCCGCTGGCTTCCTTGTGGTCTAGCTGGCGTTCCATCGCTTCCACACTCCAACCCTGTTCGCTTAGGATCGAGCGAGCCGACGCACGAAAGCCATGCACACACTGGCGGCCTTGGTAGCCCAGATTGTTCAACAGCTTGCCGACGGTATTTTCGGATATGACTTCGCCTTCGCCGTAGCCCTTGGACTTGGGAAACAGAAATGGAGTATGTCCAGTCAGCAAGCGCAGTTCATCCAGCAACTCAAGCGCCTGTCGTGACAATGGAACGGTGTGCGCTGGTGCGGTATGTGGTTTGGCGGCATGTCACATACCGCCCCTACGTACCGCTAGATGGACGGTATTTTCATGTTATGCCATGCCACGGTGTGAGACAACAAAAAACCCGCAATCCATTGCCAGATGCGGGTTTATGTTACTTCATGCTATGGGTTGTTATTGAATAATGGTGCCGCTTGTCGGATTCGAACTGACGACCTACCGCTTACAAGGCGGTAATTGATCACGCTGAAACCGCCATATAGCTTGATCCAGCAATTAACAACGGATATATTGGCACAATTCTGGCACACCGGCGGGGGAACTGTGGCGACATTCCGCAAAAAGGGCGAGTACCAGTGGCACGTCCAAATCCGCAAGAAGGGATTCCCCACCCAAACCAAGACCTTCACTCACAAGAAGGACGCGGAAGCTTGGGCGACAGCCATTGAAAGAGAAATGGCGACCGGGGCTTTCATTCCCCGCCAGGAAAGCGAAAGAACCACTGTCCACGACCTGATCGAACGCTACCGGGCCGAGGTGTTGCCGACAAAGCGCGGCAAACACTTCGGGCACGCGCTCCGCGTTCTGGATGACGCTTTCGGTCAATATGCAGTCGCCGCCATCACGTCGTCCCTGATTGCAACCTTCCGGGATGGCCGCATCAAGGCCGGACTGTCCGCCTCGACCATCCGCAAGGAAATCAATCTGCTGTCAAAACTTCTCGACCTGGGGGCAATGGAATGGGGAATTGTCATCCCATCCAACCCATGCAAGCTGGTGAGCCGGCCAGCGCCAGGGAAAGCGCGGGAACGCCGGCTTGAAGGCGATGAGCTCGGCCTGCTGCTGGCCAAGTGCGAGCCTCACATGGGTGCCCTGATCCGGTTTGCAATTGAAACCGCCGCGCGACTGGGTGAGCTGCTGTCGGTGAAGTGGGCGGATGTCGATCTGGTACGTCGGGTGATGATCGTGCGCGGCATCGACGAGCGCGGCACCAAAAATGGTGACGCATTACGCCAGGTCCCGCTTTCAAGAGCGGCGGTCGAAGTCCTGGAAGGACTGAAAGCCATGCCCCGCTCAATCGACGGCCGCGTGTTCTATTGGTGGAAGGCTTCCGACAGTTTTAACAAGACCTGGCGGCGCGTCTGCGCGCGCGCAGGGGTTGAGGGTCTACGCTTCCACGATCTGCGCCACGAAGCCACCTCACGCCTGTTCGAGAAAGGCGTATTCGACAGCATGGAGGTGGCCAGCATCACCGGCCACAAGACCCTGCAAATGCTCAAGCGTTACACGCATTTGAGGGCCGAGGACTTGGCGAAGAAGATGGGCTGACCACTAAAACCCAAACCGCTTAGGTTTATTGCTATAATGCCAACAGTTCTGAGCATCCACGGCTTGCGCGTGGTCATTTATCCCAACGACCATCGGCCTGCGCATGTTCACGTTATTAGTAACGGGCATGAAGCGGTGTTCAAGCTGAATTGCCCAAAAGGGATGCCGGAGCTGCGCGAGAACTTCGGATTCACGCGTAAAGACCTAGCGAAGATAGCCGAGGTGCTGGCCGCCAACCTGGCGGCTCTGTGTGATGAATGGAGGCGAATCCATGAAGATTACTGACGAAGCATTCGACGCCGCCAATCGGCGGGCAGCCGACAAGAAAGCGGCCTTCCCCGCTGTTGTTGCAGTGCGGTATGACCGTCGCGTTTCCCGCGTCGTGATAACGCTTGTCTCCGGCCTGGAGCTCGCCTTCTCGCCCAAGCACGCGCAAGGGCTGGAGCACGCCCATCCAGCCGACCTCATGGATGCCGAAATCACGCCATCCGGCCTCGGAATCCACTTCCCCAAGCTGGATGCCGACCTCTACATCCCGGCGCTTCTGGAGGGCTTCCTTGGCTCGAAGCGCTGGATGGCAGCGGAGATGGGTAAGCTTGGTGGCGCGTCCTCCAGCGCCGCCAAAGCGGAAGCCGCGCGCAAGAACGGGAAGCTCGGCGGCAGGCCGAAGAAATCCAAGGAATTGCTGGCAGCCTGACCCGGCCTGTCGGCCGGGCAAGTCAAAGGCAAGGTCTTCAGGGGTGGCCTTCGGCCTGTTCCGCCTGTCGGCGGCCGGGATCGTGGCGGTCGTAGTCCAACACCCAAGCCACCAGTTCGCGCAAGCGGCCGCGGTCGCCATCGTCGAGCGTAGCGATGATGCGGGCGACGGCCTGCGGATAGGTCTCGCCGGCCTGCGCTTTGATGTGGATCCCACCGCCCGGCCAGCGCCGGGATTGCAAGAGCCGGCCAGCTGCCACAAGGGCAGCGGCTTGGTTGCTGTTCACCGCCAGCCGCTCCTTTCCGCAGTGGTCGGGGTTTCCGGCAAGCCCATTCCAACGCGCAGCTTGGCGATCTGTTGCGCACGGGCCGGTCCCCATGGCGTGTCGTCGATCGTGAAGCCGATCGCGGCCGGCAAAATCTTGGCCTGCGCCTCGTGCAGCAGCGTCAGCGTACCGTACCGCTTTTCGTGGCGCTCAGTGTCGCCGGCGGCCAGGTATTGGCCGAGCGTGGCACTGATCGCGTCGCTAATTTCGAGCAATTCAAGTCTTGTAAATTCAATCGTGGTTTGATCCTGCTTTTTGGTGGGCCTCTGGGGTGCGGGGCAAAGCCCTGCGGTGTTCGTGTCGGTGATCGTTTCTGCTGCCATGTTTTTCCCTCCTGACTAAGTTGAACCTGCTTTTCGGAGCCGCCTCGCTTTGAGGCTGGAGGGCGCGCGCCCGAAGGGCTTCACGCGGGGTTTCGGTGGGGTTGCAAGCTGGCGTGACAGGCGGGGTTTCGCGGTCGTGGAATACCGCAGGGAGCGCAGCGACTGAGGATATGCCGCGAAAGCCGCGCCGCCTGGCGCGACAGGTTGCCTCCCCGCCGCCGCGTGAAAGCGCACGGAAGCCTGGGCGGCTCCGAAAAGCAGGTTCACCAGGAGGCGGCCGCAGATACGGCTTTCACCGACACAGCGCGGGAATCCGCGCCATTAAGAGTTTTCAGGCCCACTGCGACGGCGCAGCCGTGGCGGTGACATAAAAAGTGCGCTGAAACACAAACACGCCTTGTCCGCCAAGCCTATTAAGGGAAAGGGTGAGCGCGGAAACGCCACGGCGCCACCGGCGCAGGATCATTCCAGAGGCCACGACGCGCAGCGCGGGCCTGCTGCTCCAGCCGGATCAGTGAACGGTCGGTGAGGTACTGGCGATAAGCCCAGGCCATGCCTCGATCGACCATTGCGGCGTTGATGTTCGCGCCCGCGACAAAGATGGTGCCCAGCTGGCGACCGTAATGATCCGCCCCAGCATCGGCCACGGTGACCACCCGACGAAAAGTCATGGCGGACAGCGCTTGCCGTGCGCGCGTCCCATAAGCCTGCGAGCGCTCCGGCGCATCGATTTGAGCCAGGCGGACGCGGACAGGGCGGCTTGTGACAAGGACATCCAGCGTATCGCCGTCCACGATGCGAACGACGGTGCCGGAAAAATCCGCGAGCGCGGCCGAGCTGACGGCTAGCAAGATGACGGTGAGTGTGGTGCGCATCGATCGTCAAGGATTTGATCGTTTACGCAGTAGCCTGTATCGCCTTGTTGGCAATGGCCGCCAGCACCTCGCGGCAGGAGTTAACGCCACTCGATTTTAGATCTTCCAGCAAGTGCAAATAGCGGCCGATGCTCAGCTCATACCTGCCGCGCAACTCCCGGCCGGATATGTCATTCCATGGGCCAGGCCAGCTCCACACCTCGATGCAATCCCCGTCCTCTAACAGGCCGTTGAAAAAGTGCTCATCGAACGTCCTGCCGCCGCTGATTTCGAAGACGCGAGCCACCTTGGCGCGTCTGCGAAGCGATTTCGAAGGCCATTGCGGCCTGTTTGCAGGCCATGCTGCTCGTTTCGGGCGCACGTATCCCATGGCTCACGCATGATGCGCGTCCCACCAGCCGCCGATGCTGCCCATACGCACCAGGTTGTAGGTGGCAAAGCACAGAAGTGCCTGCCCCGTAAGCTTGGCTTGGCCGATCAGCTTGGTCTTGGCCAGACCGCCGACGGTCTTGATCCAGCCAAAGGCCTCTTCGATGCGTTTGCGCACTTTCAGGCTGGTCTTGTAGCCCTCGTGCCGTGTGACCCGCGCGTCCACCGCCGAGTGCTTGTCCTTGGCCGCCACGTGGGGCGTGACGTTGAGCTTTCGGCAGCCCTTGACGAAGTCCTTGCTGTCGTAGCCCTTGTCGGCCCCGACGGTGGCCCGCTTGTGCTTGTTGCCCCGGCGTTTGAGCATCGCCAGCGCCGCCTCTGGCTCGGCGGTGCCGCTGGCATGCGTGATCTGGACATCCACGATCAGCCCGTTGCGGTTCTCCATGAGGATGTGCCCCATATGGCACAAGCGGGACTTGTCACCCTGGCTCTTCTTGAACAGCCGGGCATCGGCGTCGGTGGTGCTCTCGTGGGTGTCGTTGCAGCGCTCCTGTCCTTTGAAGCCCACCTCGGGGTTGCGTCCGGGCGGCGTGCTGCTGCCATCGTCCTTGCGCTTGAAGCTCTTGTGCGAGGCCCAGGCCTCGATGAGCGTGCCGTCTACGCTGAAGTGCTCGTCGCTGGCGAGTTTGCCCCACTGAGCGCTGAGCTTGACGCGCTCGAAGAAGGCTCGGGCGAGGTCTTCGTTGAACAGGCGCTCTCGGTTGGCGCTGAAGGTGGAGTGGTCCCAGACCTTGTCCTCGATGTTCAGACCCACGAACCAGCGGTACAGCAAGGCGTGTATACCTTCTTTTCCGCTGCAACAAAGGGATGGGGTGCGGGGATGCCCGGCGAACCCGCCAGGGCGGCGCGGATGACGCGCGTTTCCATTTCATAAACCCCTGATGGCAGGAACGCCAATGCGAGCAGCGACGTACCGGCCAGCGCCGCGCCGATGACCAGCGCGGGGTCCGCGCCAACGGCGATCAGGACGAAGAAAACAGCGAGCGCCACCCCCGCCGCCCAGGTGAGGGCGAGGGATAGATGTCTGACTTTTCCTTGTGTTTCGTCCACGCGTCAATTGTGCCAAGCTAAAAAACGGAAGTCAATGTAAATGCCAAATAATTCTTTTTAATCAATAAGTTTGTACATTACGTAAGGTACGAAACTTTGGCACAATTCTGGCACAGTGAACCCCCGGAAACGGGGTTAAACAGGGGGAAATCGCAGGAAGTTTTGGGCAATAAAAAGGCAATAAAAAACCGGCTAAGTGCCGGTTATAAAAGGGTTATTTCACTGTTTTATTGGTGCCGCTTGTCGGATTCGAACTGACGACCTACCGCTTACAAGGCGGTTGCTCTACCCCTGAGCTAAAGCGGCGACGCGCGACATTATAGCGATGCCGCACGCTTGATTGATCGATTACTTGACGACCTTGAGCGAGGGCTTGCCCTTGGGCGGGGCGGGCGCATCGCCTGATGGGGGCGACGGGGTCTGCGCCGGCGGCCCGTGTGTGTCGACGGGCTCAAAATGCAGGCCCTGACCGTTCTCGCGCGCAAAGATCGCGGCAACCCGGTCCACCGGGACGGAAATCTCATGCGAAACGCCGCCGAAGCGCGCGGAAAACTGGATCCAGTCGTTCTCCAGCGTGAGATTTCGCGTCGCCCCAGCGCTGATGTTGAGCACGATCTGGCCGTCCTTGACGAAGCCGGGCGGCACGCGGGTTCGGCCATCGACGGCAACCAACAGTTGCGGCGTGAAACCGGAATCCGTGCACCACTCATACAGGGCGCGGATCAGGTAAGGCTTGGTTGAAATCTCGGCCACCGCCCTGCTCGCTTACTTGCGCAGCGCCTTCTCGGTGGGCGTCAGCGCGTTGATGAAGGCGGGGCGGCTGAACAGGCGCTCACGGTACTTGAGCACCGGCGCCGCCACCTTGGGCAGTTCGATTCCGTAATGCTCGAGGCGCCACAAGAGCGGGGCGATCGCCACATCCAGCATGGAGAACTCGTCGTTCATCAGGTACTTCTGCTTGGTAAGGATGGGGGTGAGCTGCGACAGGCTGTCGCGGATTTCCTGACGCGCCTTGTCCGACCCCTTGCCGAGGCTGTGCTCCAGCGTGTTGACGTGGGTGAACAGGTCATGTTCGAAGTTAAACAGTACGAGCCGTGCACGTGCGCGCATGACGGGGTCCGGCGGCATCAGCTGCGGGTGCGGAAAGCGCTCGTCGATGTATTCATTGATGATGTTGGACTCGGTCAGAATCAGATCGCGCTCGACCAGCACCGGCATCTTGCCGCTGGGGCTGATGCTGGCGATTTCTTCCGGCTTGTTGTGCATGTCGACATCGATCACTTCAAAGTCCATGTCCTTTTCGAACAGGACGATGCGGCAGCGGTGGCTGTATGGGTCGGTACTGCCGGAATACAAGGTCATCATGGCGGGGGCTCCCTAAGGTGTTGCGTGTGTGTTTAGTGCTTAAAACGCCAACAGCCGGACACTGTCCGGCTGTTGGCGAGAGGCTTGGCCAGGCTCAGTGGATATCTTTCCAGAATTCTTTCTTCAGGTAATAGGCCACCACAAAGAAGACTGCCAGAAATAACAGAACGATGACGCCGAGCTGCTTGCGCTGGAGCTGGGCGGGTTCACCCATCCACACCAGATAGTTGACCAGGTCGCCCACCATGGCATCGTACTCGGCTAGCGTAACGCTGCCGGGCTTGGCCAGTTCGAGGCGCTCGATGACTTCATGCTCGCCGTCCTTCTTGTAGACCGGCGCCATCTCGCCCTGCAGGCTCCACATCACGTGTGGCATGCCCACCTTGTCGAACACGGTGTTGTTCCAGCCGGTGGCGCGGGTATCGTCACGGTAGAAGCCGCGCAGGTAGGTGTAGAGCCAGTCTGCGCCGCGCGAACGGGCGATCACGCTGAGGTCGGGCGGGGTGGCGCCGAACCAGGCCTTGCCATCCGCCTTGGTCATGCCGACCTTCATGGTCTCGCCCGGCTTTTCGGCGGCGAACATCAGGTTGTCCTTGATCTGGTTTTCGGTCAGCCCCAGATCTTCCATGCGCGAGTAACGCATGGAGACGGCGCTGTGGCAGTTGAGGCAATAGTTCACGAACACGCGGGCGCCGCGCTGCAGGGAGTCCTGGTCGCTCAGATTGACCGGCGCCTTGTCCAGGTGAACGCTGGCGCCCGACGCAAAGGCCACGACGGGGGCTGCCGCCAGCAGGAAAAGGAAATTCTTCATGCGTTTCATTTAGCCAGTCACCCTTTCCGGTTCCGGTTTGGTTTTGTCAATCGATGTATACCAGGGCATCAACAGGAAAAACAGGAAGTAGATCACCGAGAAGACCTGGGCAAATATCGTTGCCACCGGCGTGGATGGCAACAGGCCAAGATAGCCGAGACCGATGAAGGACACGACGAACAAAGCCAGCATGATCTTGTAGATCGGACCGCGGTAGCGGATCGACTTCACCTTGCTGCGATCCAGCCAGGGCAGGAAGAACAGGAACACAATCGACAGGCCCATCGCGACCACGCCGGGGAACTGCGAGCCGAACAGCGGCGGCACCGCGCGCAGGATGGCGTAGAACGGGGTGAAGTACCACAGCGGCGCAATGTGCTCGGGCGTCTTCAGCGGGTCGGCCGGAACGAAATTGGCCGCCTCGAGGAAGTAACCGCCCATTTCCGGCGCGAAGAACAGGATCGCCGAGAACACCATCAGGAAGACGATGACGCCGACGATGTCCTTCACCGTGTAATACGGATGGAAGGGAATGCCGTCGAGCGGAATGCCGTTGGCATCCTTGTTCTTCTTGATCTCGATGCCATCTGGGTTGTTGGAACCGACTTCGTGCAGCGCCACCAGGTGCACTGCGACCAGCGCGATCAGCACCAGCGGCAGCGCGATGACGTGGAAAGCGAAGAAGCGGTTGAGCGTGGCGTCGGAAATCACATAGTCGCCGCGGATCCAGATCGACAGGTCTTCACCGATGAAGGGCACGGCGGCAAACAGATTGACGATCACCTGAGCGCCCCAGAACGACATCTGGCCCCACGGCAGCAGGTAGCCGAGGAAGGCTTCGGCCATCAGCGCCAGATAGATCAGCACGCCGAAGATCCAGATCAGCTCGCGCGGCTTGCGGTACGAGCCGTACATCAGGCCGCGGAACATGTGCAGGTAGACGACAACGAAGAACATGGAGGCGCCGGTGGAGTGCATGTAGCGGATCAGCCAGCCCCAGTCGACGTCGCGCATGATGTACTCGACGGACGTGAATGCAAGCTCAGCGTCCGGCTTGTAGTTCATGGTGAGGAAAATGCCGGTGACGATCTGGATCACCAGCACCAGCAGCGCCAGCGAACCGAAGAAATACCAGAAGTTGAAGTTCTTGGGCGCGTAGTACTCGGACAGGTGCGCCTTGTAGGTGGCGGTGAGCGGGAAACGATCGTCGATCCAGCCCATCAGCTTTTGCATGGCAGACATTCTTTTAGGCTCCTTTTGCGTCTACGCCGATCAGCAGTTTTGCGTCGCTGAGGTATTGATGGGGCGGGATCACGAGATTGGTCGGTGCCGGCACGTTCTTGAACACGCGCCCGGCAAGGTCGAAACGCGAACCGTGGCAGGGGCAGAAGAAGCCGCCCGGCCAGTCGGCGCCGAGATCGGCCGCGCCGACGTCCTTGCGGTAAGTAGGCGAGCAGCCGAGGTGCGTACAGATGCCCACCGCCACCAGATATTCGGGCTTGATCGAACGGACCGTGTTCTTGGCGTAGTCGGGCTGCTGCGGCATCTCGCTCTTGGGGTCGGTCAGTTGGTCATCATGCTTGGCCAGCAGGTCGAGCATTTCCGGAGTGCGGTTGACGATCCACACCGGCTTGCCGCGCCACTCGACCGTCAGCAGCATGCCCGGCTCGACCTTGCTGATATCCACTTCCACCGGCGCGCCCGCTGCCCTGGCGCGCGCGCTCGGCATCATGCTCATCACCAGCGGAACGGCCACCCCTGCCACCGCGACCCCACCGACAGCGCTGGTCGCGGCGATCAGGAATTTTCGTTTACGTGTGTCCACTTTTTGCCCATCGACTTCCTGGCTCATGTTTCCCTAACCTGAACGTTTTGCGATAAAACCGGCATTCTACCCAAATTGCCGCCTTCACCGGAAGCCCGTCATGGCAATGTCGCAATGCGACATTGCCTCTGGGCTATAATCTCCGGGTGGCGAAATCACGCCAAGTCCATGAATTTAATCGATATGCGCAAACTCTGGCTGCTTTTCGCCCAAACCACCACGGTGGCGTTGGGCGTGCTGTTCGTCATCGCCCTGTTCAAGCCCGAACTCCTGCGCTGGCAAGCGCAACCGCAAACCCTCACCATCCAGCAAGCGCAGCATCCCTCGGGGAAACCCGTCAGCGTGAGCGAATCCTTCGCGCCGGCAGCGCAAAAGGTGATTCCGAGCGTGGTCAACATCTTTACCCAGCAGAAGGTGCGCAGCCCGACGCACCCCGCGCTGCAGGATCCGATCTTTCGCTATTTCTTCGGCGATCGCCTGGATGCGCGACCGCGCGAAGTGTCCAATCTCGGTTCGGGTGTGATCGTCAGCCCCAACGGCTACATCCTCACCAACCAGCATGTGGTCGAGGCCGCCGACGAAATCCAGGTGGCGCTGGCAAACGGCCAGACCTTGCCCGCGCGGGTGGTGGGTGCCGACCCCGAAACCGATCTGGCGGTATTGAAAATCGATACCGACAATTTACCCGCCATCACCTTCGCCCAGGCCGACAGCCTCAGAGTCGGCGACTGGGTGCTGGCGGTAGGCAACCCGTTCGGCGTCGGCCAGACCGTCACCGCGGGCATCGTCAGCGCGCTCGGCCGCACCCATCTCGGCATCAACACCTTCGAGAATTTCATCCAGACCGATGCCGCGATCAACCCGGGCAACTCGGGCGGCGCACTGGTCGATTCCGCCGGCAACCTGGTCGGAGTCAACAGCGCGATCTATTCGCGCACCGGCGGCTCGCAGGGCATCGGCTTCGCCATTCCGGTCAGCATCGCGCGCCAGGTGATGGAGCAGATCATCCAGTCCGGCAGCGTGACGCGCGGTTGGGTCGGCATCGAGGTGCAGGATCTGACCCCCGAACTGGCTGAATCCTTCAACCTGAAAAATGCCGAAGGCGCGTTGATTGCAGGCGTGCTGAAAGGGGGGCCTGCTGACGCCGGCGGCATCCGTCCGGGCGACATCCTGCTGTCGGTCAACAACAACAGGGTGTCGGATTCGGCCACGCTGCTGAACCTGATCGCAGCGCTGAAGCCCGGGATGGATGCCCGGCTCACGGTGGCGCGCAAGCAGCAAACGCTGAATTTGAAAGTCCAGGTCGGGCGCCGTCCCATGCAACGCACGCTGGAACCGGCGCAGGAACCCGAACTCAACTAGGGCGACGCCTGGCCCTGTTCGGACACCGCCTGCAGCAGCCTCACGCGCGTGGGATAGCTATACGCATCCTGCTCCATTTCGGGCAGGCGCCAGGCGGCGGCGGTGCGCGCCATCCGCTGCAACGCAGGATCCTGCAGGCGCAGGCTGGCCAAAATCAGCACATCGGATGGCGAATACAGCGCCCCGTCGGCCAGCGCCGGCTCGGGCTGCAAGGTGGCCAGCAAGGGACGCGCCTCGTGTTTCCAGCCTTTTTCGCCCCAGAACGATTGCCAGGCGATGCGCGCGAGCTGCCGCGCACGGGCACGCGACTGCGCATTGCCGGTGGCATCGGCATGATCGAGCAGCCCCTGCGCGACGTAGGCGTAATCTTCCAGTTCAGCCTGAGGCAGCACCTGCCCGCGTGCGATCCCCTTGATCAGGCGCCCCTCCCGAAGCAGCCGGGTCAGCAGGAAATGCTGCAGACGGTCGGCCTGCTGGCGGTAGGCCGGATCGAGTTGAATGGCCTGGCTGAACGCCGAAAGCGCCAGACCATTCAGGCCGGCGTTCAGCTTGTCGTCTCTGGGCAGGCTGCGAGCCAGTCGCAATGGGCGCAGGACGCGCGCTGCGTCGGCCAGCAGCCGGCGCTCGTCCGCTGTCGGCGTGCGATATTCCGCTGGCAGATAGCCGTCATCGAAACTGCGCGCCACGTCTAAACGCCACACCCGCCGCGCTGCGGCGTAGGCTTCGGGCGACAGGCGTCGTTTCAATTCATCGGGCTGCCACAGATAGGTCGCCCCTTCGCGTCCCTTATCATCGACGGCCGAGGTGCTGCTGTAGAAACCGCCGCTCGCATCCAGCAACTCGTTACGCATGAAATCGAGCGTGCTGCGCGCCACCTCGCGGTAGCGCGGCTGGCGCAGCACCGTCGCCGCACGCAAATAAAGCTGGGCCAGATGCGCGTTGTCGTAGAGCATTTTCTCGAAATGCGGCGTATCCCACTCGGGATCCGTGGTGTAGCGGAAAAACCCGCCGCCGACATGGTCGCGCAGGCCGCGCGCGGCCATCTGGTCGAACGTCAGGCGCAGAAACTCGGCCAGCTTGGCATCAGGCTGCCGCGACTGGCGCTCCAGCAAGGCATGCAGTTGCGGCGCCATGGGAAATTTGCTGACCTGCCCCAGACCGCCGTGCAGGGTGTCCGCCTCCGGCCACACGACGGCCATGAACTGCTGCCAGACGCGTGCGCTGCGCTCGGCCGTCAGCGGCTCACTGGCTGGGGGCTGGGCGGACGGAGGAGCCGCCTGCCGGGCCAGGCGGCGGATGCCGGCAGGATCCGCCGCCCAGCGCCCCGATAGATGGGTCAGCAGTGTGCGGAAATCGTCCGGCGGCGCATACAGCACGACAAACGCCGGGTAGCCTTCCGGCGTAACAAAGGCATTCAGCGGCCAGCCCGCTACGCCGTTGAGCCGTGCCGAGAACGTCTGCAGGGCATCGTCCAGCCCGCTGTTGATTTCACGGTCGACCTTGACCGGAATGTAGTCGCGGTTAAGCAGCGCGGCAATCTGCGGGTTCTTGTAGCTTTCGCGCTGCATGACGTGGCACCAGTGGCAGGCGAAGTAGCCCACCGACACGAACAGCAGCTTGTTTTCGCGTTTGGCGCGGGCGACCGTCTCGGCATCCCATTCCTGCCAGGCGACCGGATCGCTGCCGTGCAGCGCCAGATAGGACGAAGGATGGTTGACAAGCCGATTGACCGGAGCGGCCGCAACCGCAGCAGACAGCAGAATCAGCAGCAGACCGGCGAGCGTCGTTCCACGGTCAAACCCGGACATAGGTCCAGCCCTGCTGCAGCCGGGTAACGATTTCACCAATCGCGGTCGGGGCGGCCCGCGCGTCCGGCAACAACTCCACCTTTTGCCCTTCGCCCGTGAACCGGGCAATGGTCTGGCTGCATGCAACCCACTGCAGGTTGGCGTGACGCCGGGTCATGCGCGCCATGCGCGCCGCATGGGGGCTGACCCCGGCGCGCATCAGATTGATTCCCTGACTGTTGGCGACAATTTCGACCTGCATCGCCCGCCCTTCCCGTTCCGCCTCGTCCAGCAGCCGCTCGGCCTGATCCAGCGCCGCCTGCATCCGCTCGGGCGCAGCACTGTCAAGATGCAGCATGACCCGGTTCGGGTCAGCCTCGCGCGACAGGCTGACCGCCTGAAACCCGCCGATGACAGGGGCGGGCACGCCCGCCACCGCCTGGAATTCCAGGCTGCGCAAGGCCCAGCCGCCACTCAGGCCCGCGACCAGGATCAGGCAACCGAAGGCGCAGCGCTGCATCAACTGCCGCCGGGGTACGGCAGGGGACGTTCTGCCAACGGAAACAGGCGGCTCGGCATAGGCCAGCCGCACCATGTTCTGCAGGCTGCGCAGCGTGCAGACACGCTGGGCGAGCGCCGCATCCTCGCGCATCCGGGCAATGAGCTTTTCGCTGTCATCCACGTCGAGCTCGCCATCGACAAAGGCATGCAGGATTTCATCCGAAACAACGGTGTTCATTTCACTCTCCTCAGCAACGGCCGCGCCGCGGACTGCTGCATCGCAGGATCCAGCAGGCTTTTCAGGCTCGCGCGCGCGCGCGACAGACGGCTCATCACCGTCCCCACCGGGATATCCAGGATCCCGGCCACTTCGGCATAGCCAAATTCTTCCAGGTCGACCAGCGTCAGCACCTGCCGCTGCCCAAGCGGCAGTCGCGCCACGGCCGCCCGCACGCAGGCAATGACCTGTTCGCGATCGCAGCATGCCTCGGGCGACCCGGTCCCGGATTCGAGCTCATCCTGCAAGTCGTCGACGTCGTCGAAGTCGCGCCGGCTGCGCAGGTAATCGAGCCAGCAGTGATTCATGATCGACACCATCCAGCCCTTCAACGCTGCCTCGTCACGCAACTGGGCACGCCGTGCCCACGCCTTGGACAGGGTTTCCTGCACCAGGTCGTCTGCCAGCGCGGCGTCGTGACACCAGGCATAGGCAATGCGGTAGAGCATGGGGCGCTGCGCCTCGATGCCGGGACGAAACGGGCCAAACAGTAAGTGGCTGATCATGCTCATGTTGGTAAAGACGGGAACGATGGTCCATTTATTCCAGAAACTTTTTCCTGCGGAAATGGAATAAGCGTTCCAGATGATACGTCTTATACTTAAGCTTGGCTTCAATTAAGCCTGCTTATTCAAATCACCACACAGGAGACTCAAATGATGAAACGCATCTTCACCCCCATGCTCGCCGCACTGCTTCTTGCCACCGCCCCCCTGGCCGCCAATGCTGCTGAAGAAAAAGTGGTTTACCACGTCAATGATTCCGCAAACGCGCGCGCTGCCCTGAACAACGTGAACAACCACCTCAATGCTGCGCCGGACGCCAAAATCGTCGTGGTGACCCACGGCAAGGGCATCGATTTCCTGCTCAATGAAGCCAAGGACGACAAAGGCGAGTTTGCACCCGCGGTGGCCGGCCTCAAGGGCAAGGGCGTCGATTTCCGCGTCTGCAACAACACCCTGAAGTCCCGCAAGCTGGATGCCAGCGCAGTGATTCAGGAAGCCAACATCGTGCCGTCCGGCGTAGCTGAAATCGGCAGACTGCAGTCCCAGGAAGGCTACGTCTATCTGAAGCCCTAAAGGACTCCGATCCACTACGCGCTAAAGCACGTGTGGAGTCGTATGCCCTAAAGGACTCCGATCCACTACGCGCTGAAGTCCCGCAAAGCGGGATGGAATCGCATGTCCTGAATCGGTTTTCCTGCAGTCCATCAAGCCGACCCCTAGCGGGTCGGCTTTTTTATTCGCTGCGGATGAAGTGCTCGCGGTAATACTTCAGCTCGTCGATGGATTCGTAGATATCCGCCAGCGCCTCGTGCCTGTTGGATTTTTTGAATGCTTCGGAAAGCCCGGGCCGCCAGCGCTTGGCCAACTCCTTCAGGGTGCTGACATCCAGGTTGCGGTAATGGAAAAACGCTTCCAGCTGCGGCATGTAGCGTGCCATGAAGCGCCGGTCCTGGCAGATCGAGTTGCCGCACATCGGCGAGGTCCTGGCCGGCACGTGCTGTTTCACGAATTCCAGCATTTGCGCCTCGGCCTCGGCATCGTTCAGCTGCGAGGCCTTGACGCGCTCGATCAATCCTGACTTTCCGTGCGTGCCCTTGTTCCAGCTGTCCATGGCATCCATCACCTCGTCGGGCTGATGCACCACCAGGACCGGGCCTTCGGCCACGGTGTTGAGATCGGCATCGGTGACGACGATGGCAAGTTCGATGATGCGATCGGTGTCGGGCGACAGGCCGGTCATTTCCATGTCGAGCCAGAGCAGATGGGTGGGGTTGAGCGCCATGACGGATTCCTGAATTGAACAACCCGCATTTTCGCATAGACCATGACCGGCGCGGGGTAGCAGAAGACACGGCTTGCGGCCATAATCAAGCTTGCCCATTTCAGGAGTCCGGCCATGAAAATCCTGACGATTTTATTCGCCGCGGCGGCGCTTTCCACGGCAGTCCAGGCCGCCCCCTTTGCCAAGGGCAACCCCAATATCGGCAAGACCCTTCACGACAAGGCCTGCACCAGCTGCCACGTCGGCATGTTCGGCGGCGACGGCAGCGGAATCTACACGCGTGCCGACCGCAAGACCAAAACCGCGCAGCAGCTGACCGCCCGCATCTCGGGCTGCAACGCCAACACCGGCGCCGGCTGGTATCCTGAAGACGAGGCGCACGTTGCTGCCTGGCTCAATCAGCAGTATTACAAATTCAAGTAAGGACACACCATGACCACCATCGTTGAAGAACTCGTCCGCAAGAAATGCGCCCCCTGCGAGGGCGGCATCGCTCCGCTGACCGACGCCCAGATCGCCCCGCTGCTGAAAGGCCTGTCCGGCTGGCAGCGCGATGGGGTGAAGATCGTCAAGGAATACAAGTTCAAGGACCACTATCAGGCCCAGGCCTTCACCAATGCGGTGATGTGGGTATCGCACCGCGAAGACCACCATCCCTACCTGATCGTCGGCTACAACACCGTCAAGGTCGAATTCTGGACCCATGCGATCGGGGGCCTGTCGGAGAACGATTTCATCTGTGCCGCCAAGGTCGACATGCTGTTTGACATCTGATTCGTGACCATCCTGACGGGACAGGTCATCGCCGCCTTCAGCCGGCGCTTCATCGTCGAAACTGCCGAGGGCAGCCTGCGGTGTCAGGTGAAAGGCCGCCACCTGCAGGTGGTGTGCGGCGACACGGTCGAAGTCCGGCGCGACGGCGACGCGGGGGTGATCGAGGCGGTACTGCCGCGTACCAGCCTGTTGTATCGCTCAGACGCCTTCAAGACCAAGGCCATCGCCGCCAACGTCACCCAGCTTGCCGTGGTGGTGGCGGCGCGACCGAGTTTCTCGATGGAACTGGTGCAGCGCTGCATCCTCGCCGCCGAAGACCAGGGCATCGCCAGCCTGCTCATCCTCAACAAGGCCGACCTGCCGGAAACACCTGCCGCGCGCGAGCGCCTGAATCTGCTCACCCGCATCGGCTATCCGCTCGTCATGCTGTCGGCGCTTACCGATGCGGCCCCCTTGCGCCCTGCCCTGCACGGCCACACCACGCTCTTGATCGGGCAGTCCGGAATGGGCAAGTCGACGCTCATCAATGCGCTGTTCCCCGGCGCCGGGATCGCGACCGCCGAATATTCCGAAGCACTCGACAGCGGGCGTCACACCACCACCCACACGCGACTGCACCGGCTGGACGCCGATTCGGCCTTGATCGACTCGCCCGGCCTGCAGGAATTCGCCCTGCAGCATCTGGACGCCAATGCCCTGGCGCATGCCTTCGTCGAGTTCCGCCCGTTCCTGGGGCAGTGCCGTTTCCGCGACTGCAAGCACGAGACCGAGCCGGGCTGCCGCCTGCAGGAAGCGGCGACGGCAGGCGCGATCGATCCGGCGCGGCTCAAGTTGTTCCAGGGACTGCGCCGCCTGCAGCAAAACGCTGCCCAGCGCCTATAAATCAAACACGTTCAGCATCAAGGAGAGCGGCCATGAAAGCGTTTTTGCTTGCGTTGGTATGGCTATGTGCGGGCTTGTCCGTGCCAGTACAGGCCGCCGGAAAATGGGTGGCGACACCCTATGCGCCGGCCAGGGTCATGTTCGAGTTCTATCTGGACAACCCGCAGAAGATCGGCAGTGCGCTCTACTGGGTGCGCTCGCTCATGAACCCTTTGCAGGAAGCGCCCTATAACTACTCGCCGGAAGACCACAAAATCGTCGTGGTGATACACGGCACCGAGATCGTGACGGTGGCAAAAAGGAATGAGGCGAAATATCAGGAAGCCGTCGACCGCATGCGCTACTACGCCGACCTGGGGGTGTCGTTCAAGGTCTGCGGCCAGGCGGCGGCGGATTATGGCTATGCGGTGCAGGACTTCCATGACTTCATCGAAGTGGTACCCAACGCCATCACCGAACTGGCGCACTGGCAGCAGCAGGGCTATGCGTTGATCGTGCCGCAGATCCTGGACAAGACGATCGACATCGAGTCGATCAGATAGGCGGTTTGATCAGGCTTACTCGGGCCAGTGCTTGATGTAGCGCTTGAGCAGGCTGTTCTCGAAGTTGGCTTCCTTGAGGCAGGCGCGCGCCACGTCGTGGAAGGAGATGATGCCTAACAGCTTGTTGCCGTCAAGGATTGGCAGATGGCCGATGTGCGACTTGGTCATCACGTCGCGCGCATAGTCCACCGAATCGTCGGCACTGGCCACCACCGGCTCGGTCACCATAATGGTGCTGACTTCTGCATCCTTGAGATCGCAGCCATGTTTGACCATGCCCTGCACCACGTCGCGCTCGGTCAGCAGCCCCACCATCTCGCCGTTTTTCAGCACCACCAGCGATCCCACGCCCAGGTTCACCAGCTTGGCGACGGCGCTTCCCACCGAATCGGTGGGCGCAATGCTGTGGATGTCTGCGCTTTTAAGGGTGAGGATTTCGCGAATCTGCATGGTGGTCTCCGGGGTCAACTTGGGGGTACGTAATGGCGTAATGATAGAACGATGGCGCGCAGCGGGCTATGGTCTGACCAGCGCGGCTTCGACCTGCCGGCGCTTCTCGCTGCCTGTCAGTACCTCGACCAGCGCCAGCGCAAAATCCATCGCCGTGCCGGGTCCGCGCGAAGTCAGCACCTTGCCGTCCTGCACCACGGCAGAAACACTGACGGTCACGCCGGGCTGCGCATCGAGAAAGCCGGGGTAGCTGGTTGCCTGTTTGCCTTTGAGCAATCCCGCCTCGGCCAGCACCATCGGCGCGGCACAAATGGCGGCGGTGTATTTTCCGGCTGCCGCCATTTTTTTAAGCAGGTCAAGAATGCGCACATCGTCTTTCAGGTTCGCTGCACCCGGCATGCCGCCCGGCAGCACCACCATGTCGTACTCATCCTGCAGTGCAGCGTCGAGCGTGACGTCGGGTACCAGCTGCACGCCGCGGCTGGCCTTGACGATGCCGGGCTTGAGGCCGGCGCTTACCACCTCGATGCCGGCGCGGCGCAGCAGGTCGATAATGGTGACGGCTTCGAGTTCTTCGCAGCCGTCGGCAAGCGGAACGAGCACCTTGGCCATGTCAGCTTCCTCGCCTCAATCGCGGAAGTTCTGGTATTGCAGGGGAAAGTCGGTGATGGACTTGCGCACCAGCGCAATGGTGTCCTGCAGCACGTCGCGCTTGGCGCCGGAGACGCGCACGGTGTCGCCCTGGATGCTGGCCTGCACTTTGAGCTTGCTGTCCTTGATGCACTTGACGATCTTCTTCGCCAGTTCGGTTTCCACGCCGGTCTTCACCGTCACGCTGCGCTTGACCTTGTTGCCCGAGACTTTTTCGACGCTGCCGATATCCAGGCACTTCACGTCGACGCTGCGTTTGGCGAGCTTCTGCGCCAGGATCTCCTGCACCTGGTCGAGCTGGAATTCGGTGTCGGCATAGACCGTCAGCACGTAATCCGCCTGCTCGACGCGTGCGTCGGAGCCCTTGAAGTCGAAACGGGTGGACACTTCCTTGTTGACCTGATCGACCGCGTTGCGCACTTCCTGCTTGTCGACTTCGGACACGATATCAAAAGTTGGCACTTGATTGCTCCTTAAAACCCGGATTCATATCCATCGCAAATGACTGCACCGGCAGCCCCGTTTCATCGTGGAACTCGGCCGCCGCAATCACCCCCAGCCGCGCCACCGCTTCGGCGTCGAGCGAGGGCGCACGCCAGGCCGCGTACATCGCCCCCAGGGCATACGGGCTGCCGCTGCCATAGGCATAGAAGCGCGAGAATTCCTGCACCGTGCGGTGCGCCGCCACGCCGAAAATCCCGCGCGGGTTGGCGATCAACACATCCATGCGGCTGGATTCAAGGTCTTCCTCCTTGTCCTCGCCGGTCTGCAGATAATAGTGCTCCTTGAGCGCACCGTGCAGGGTGTTCCACACGCTGAATATGCTGGCCACCGAATCCAGCTGCGGCGGCTCCTCCAGCGAGGCGAAATAGTCTGCCAGAATCAGCTTGAAGGTGGCCGAACCCGTGATCGCGACGAAGCTGTCGCCGACGCGGATGATCTTCTCGTGGTTCGCCACGTA
>CAMTWC010000026.1:0-7983 GCA_947085345.1 uncultured Gammaproteobacteria bacterium
GACGTAGATCCGACAGGCGACACGATGCACGAAACCAAGCTCGCCGGGGCAGTTTGCCCAGTCGCCAGGAACCGCCGGATGCGGAACCGCATGTCCGGTGGTGTGAGAGGACGGCGGGGGTCACTCCGCCCCCTGCTCGATCGGCATCCGTCGTTCCGGCGCACGCCGGAACCCAGTCGAATTAAAACACTGGACCCCGGCTTTCGCCGGGGTGACGATTGGCCGGATACTCCTTCAGGGCGCTATTTCCTTCAGTACTTCCTGCACCAGCACCCACGGCGCCACCACCACCGCCCAGAACATCGGCTGGCGCGCATGCCAGTCCTCGGCGTCGCTGAGCTCGGCGCGGGCGATGCGGCCCTCGGCCAGCCAGGCTTCCACGGTGGCGGCGTTGTTCTCGGCGACGCTGAGGGCGGCGTCGACCAGGTCCATGCCGGGAGTAACCTTGATGACGACGCCGCGCGCGAAGTGGCGTTCGAGTTCGGGCCAGGCGAGCTGGGCGGTTTCGAGGTTGAGCTTGGCGCGGAGGATGTCGCTGGGGGGGGGCATGTCAGAAGCAGGGAATGTAGGAGGGGCGCCCTCGCCCCGAATGGTTGGTGATTGCAATGGTACGAGATTCGGGGCGAGGGCGCCCCTCCTACCGGGACTTGCCGCCGCCACGGCGCTGGCTGAGCGGGTGCTTGGGGACCTGGGGCGGGCGGCCGCGGCTGGCGGGGGCGGGCTTGCCCGCGGTGGGTTGGGCTGTGCCTGATTTGGCGGTATTCGGTCTGGATGCGCCGGGTTTGCCACGGCCGCCTTCGGCGCGCGGGGTGCGCGCGCCTTCCGGCTGCTTGCCGGTGCCGGCGGGCTGGTACAGCGGGATGAGGTGCTTCTTGCTGTTGCCGATGAGGTCTTCGCGGCCCATTTCCTTCAGGGCTTCGCGCAGCAGCGGCCAGTTGTCCGGGTCGTGGTAGCGCAGGAAGGCCTTGTGCAGGCGCCGCGTGCGGCCCTGGCGCACCACCGGCACGGTCTCGGCCTTGCCGCCGAGCACTTTCTTCAGCGGGTTCCTTTCGGTGTGGTACATGGCCGTCGCCAGCGCCATCGGCGTGGGCAGGAAGGTCTGCACCTGGTCGAGGCGGAAGTCGTGCTTCTTCAACCACAGGGCGAGATTGAGCATGTCCTCGTCGGTGGTGCCGGGATGCGCCGCGATGAAGTAGGGGATCAGGTACTGCTTCTTGCCGACCGCTTTCGACGCGGCTTCGAACATGTCCTTGAAGCGGTCGTAGGCGCCCATGCCGGGCTTCATCATCTTAGAGAGCGGGCCGGCCTCGGTGTGCTCGGGCGCGATCTTGAGATAGCCGCCGACGTGGTGCTGCACCAGTTCCTTCACGTATTCGGGCGATCGCACCGCGAGGTCGTAGCGCAGGCCCGAGCTGATGAGGATCTTCTTGATGCCGGGCAGCGCGCGGGCGCGGCGGTACATGTGAATGAGCGGGGTGTGGTCGGTGTTGAGGTTGTCGCAGATGTCGGGGAACACGCAGGACAGACGCCGGCAGGCCTGCTCGATTTTTTCCGACTTGCACGCCATGCGGTACATGTTGGCGGTCGGCCCGCCGAGGTCGGAAATGACGCCGGTGAAGCCGGGCGTCTTGTCGCGGATGGCTTCGATTTCCTTGATCACCGAGTCTTCGCTTCGGCTCTGGATGATGCGGCCCTCGTGCTCGGTGATCGAGCAGAAGGTGCAGCCGCCGAAGCAGCCGCGCATGATGTTGACCGAAAAGCGGATCATCTCCCACGCCGGAATCTTGGCGTCGCCGTAGCTCGGGTGCGGCGCGCGCGCGTAGGGCAGGTCGTACACCGCGTCCATCTCAGGCGTGGTGAGCGGGATCGGCGGCGGGTTGAGCCAGACGTCGCGCTCGCCGTGCGCCTGCCGCAAGGCGCGGGCGTTCCCGGGGTTGGATTCGAGGTGGAACACGCGCGAGGCATGGGCGTAGAGCGCCGGGTTGTTCTTTACCTGGTCGTAATCGGGCAGGCGGATCACGGTGCGCGCGCGCACTTCCTGCCTGGCGGCGAGGCGCGCCGCCTTGGGGATAAGCCGTACCGGCGCGGTGCCCTCGGGCGTCTGTGCAGTGGGACCTTCCGGGGTCATCGCGTAAGGGTCGACGTGGGCATCGATGGCGCCGGGGGTATCGAGCTCGGTCGAGAGCGCCTCGATCCAGGTTTCGTCCGGCTTCCAGTCGTGCGGCACCATGAAGCCGGTGCCGCGCACGTCGCGGATGTCGCCGATCTTTTCGCCCCTGGCGAGGCGATGCGTGACATCCAGCAGCGCGCGCTCGGCGTTGCCGAAGATCAAGAGATCCGCTTTCGAGTCCGGCAGCACCGAGCGGCGCACGGTGTCCGACCAGTAGTCGTAATGCGCGATGCGGCGCAGACTGGCCTCGATCGAGCCGATGATCACGGGGGTGCCGGGGAAGGCCTCGCGGCAGCGCTGGGCATACACCGTCACCGCGCGGTCGGGGCGCTTGTTGGGCTCGGCATTGGGTGTGTAGGCGTCGTCGGAGCGGATTTTCCGGTCCGAGGTGTAGCGGTTGACCATCGAGTCCATGTTGCCCGCGGTGACGCCGAAATACAGCGTCGGCTGGCCGAGCGCGCGGAAGGCGTCGGCCGAATGCCAGTCGGGCTGGCTGATGATGCCGACGCGGTAACCCTGCGCTTCCAACAGCCGCCCGACCAGCGCCATGCCGAAGCTGGGATGGTCGATGTAGGCATCACCTGTCACCAGGATGATGTCGCACGCATCCCAGCCGAGCGCGGCCATTTCGGCGCGCGACATCGGCAGGAAGGGGGCGGTGCCGAAACGCGCCGCCCAGTGCTTGCGGTGGGAAAACAGGGCTTGGGTCATGGGGCTATCCGCGGCATGCGCGGACAAAGAATTAATTGACGCCCAGCAACTCGACTTCGAACACCAGCGTGGCGTTCGGTGGAATCACGCCGCCCGCGCCGCGCGAACCGTAGCCCAGCTCCGGCGGGATGGTGAGCTTGCGCTTGCCGCCGACCTGCATGCCGGCCACGCCCTGGTCCCAGCCGGGGATGACCTGGCCCGCGCCGAGGCGGAATTCGAACGGGTCGTTGCGGTCGACGCTGGAATCGAATTTCTTGCCGTCGGTGAGCCAGCCCGTGTAGTGCACCGATACGTGCTGGCCGGCGCTCGCGGTGTCGCCGCTGCCGGCAACGAGGTCTTCAATAATGAGTTCGCTCATGGATTCAGTTCCTGGAGTGTGAAGTTTACGATGGACGCGCATGTGGCAGTCGATGCGCGAAGCCGTTCATTTTCTCACGTTTCCGGCCCCGGGCCGAGCCTCAGCGCCACTCGGCCGGCAGGTAGTAGGCGTCGGGATCGACTTCGACGGGGATTTCGGTGACGCTGCTGGCGTCTGGCGGCGCATCGCGCAGCACTACCTGCGGGAAAGCCAGCACCACGGCGACCATGAGCAGCTGGATGACCAGGAAGGGAATCGCGCCCCAGTAGATGTCGGCGGTGCGGATCGACTTCGGCGCGACGCTCTTCAGGTAGAACAGCGCAAAGCCGAACGGCGGGTGCATGAAGGCGGTCTGCATGTTGACCGCGAGCATGACGCCGAACCAGATCGGGTCGATGCCGAGCTTGTAGGCGATGGGCGCGACCAGCGGCACCACGATGAAGGCGATCTCGAAGAAGTCGAGGAAGAAGGCCAGCGTGAATACCAGCAGGTTGACCGCGATGAGGAAGCCCAGCACGCCGCCCGGCAGCTGGTCGAACAGGTGCTCCACCCAGACGTCGCCGTCGAGCCCGCGGAACACCAGGGTGAAGATGGTCGAGCCGATCAGGATGAAAATGACGAAGGTGGTGAGCTTGGTGGTGCTGTCCATCGCCTGCGTCAGCTGCAGGCGGGAGAGTCGCCCGCGCGCCAGCGCCAGCAGCAGGGCGCCGGCCGCGCCCATGGCGCCGCCCTCGGTAGGGGTGGCGACGCCGAGGAAGATGGTGCCGAGCACCAGGAAAATCAGCACCAGCGGCGGCAGCAGGGTGGTGAACACGCGCAGCAGCAGGGCCGAACCGTGCAGGGTGCGCGCGCTGGCCGGCATGGCGGGGACGGCGTGCGGCCTGAACAGCGTCACGCCAAACACGTAGACCAGGTACAGCCCGACCAGCGCCAGGCCCGGGATGAGCGCGCCCTTGTACATGTCGCCGACCGGGGCGCCGAGCTGGTCGGCCAGCACGATCAAGACCAGCGACGGCGGAATGATCTGCGCCAGCGTGCCGGAGGCGGCGATGACGCCGGACGCCAGCCGCTTGTCGTAGCCGTAGCGCAGCATCACCGGCAGCGAGATCAGGCCCATGGCGATGACCGTGGCGGCGACCACGCCGGTGGTGGCGGCCAGCAGGCCACCGACCAGGACCACCGCGTAGGCCAGCCCGCCGCGCAGCGAGCCGAACAGCTGGCCGATGGTGTCGAGCAGGTCCTCGGCCATGCCAGAGCGTTCGAGGATCAGCCCCATGAAGGCGAAGAAGGGGATCGCCAGCAGGGTGGGATTGGCGACGATGCCGTAGACGCGCTCGGGCAGGGCATGCAGCAGCGAGACGTCGAACAGTCCCGCGGCGATGCCGATGCCGGCGAACAAGAGGCCGTTGGCGGCGAGCGCGAACGCCACCGGATAGCCCAGCAGCAGGAAGACCACCAGGCCGAGGAACATCAGCGGCGCCAGGTCTGCCACGATCAGACTTCCTCTTCCGGCGCTTCGCGGGGGAGAATGAGTTGCCCGCTGAGCACGCCGATCCGCTTGATTATTTCGGCCACGCCCTGCAGGGCGAGCAGGCCGAATCCCAGCGGCAGCAGCAGCTTCACCGGCCAGCGCACGAGGCCGCCGGCGTCAGGCGACATTTCCTGCGTGATCCAGGCCTCATGGAACATCGGCCACGCCAGCCAGGCCAGCAGCCCCGCCATCGGCAGCAGGAACAGCAGCCCCCCGGCAAGATCGATCCAGGCCTGTCCGCGCGGGCCGAGACGGCTGTAGAAGATGTCGATGCGCACGTGGCCGTTGTGCTTCAGCGTGTAGCCCGCCGCCAGCAGGAACATCGCGCCAAACAGATACCACTGGATTTCCAGCCAGGCGTTGGAGCTCTCGCCGAGCAGATAGCGGACGAGCGCGTTGCCTGCCGAAATCAGGGTGGCGACCAGCACCAGCCAGATGACGACGCGGCCGATGCGCTCGGTCAGCGCGTCGATCAGGCGGGCGAAAGCGAGCGGGGTTTTCATTCTGGAAAACCTTTTTTATCCGCGAAGGACGCGAAGGACCGCGAAGAAAAACCAGGAAGAATAGTGATCCCGGGTTTTTTACTTTGCGTCACTTCGCGGATGAAGGTTTTTTGATTCATAGCGCCCCCGCGTCGCGCAGGAATCCGGCCAGCCGCTCGGCGACCACGCGATAGCCGGCGGCGTTGGCGTGGATGGGGTCGGACTTGAGGCGGTTGTCTTTCAGCACGTTGTTGAACGCGTCCTGTTCCAGCGGCAGCTTCATGTCCCCGGCGACGCGGGCGTAGAAATCCGGCGCGCCACCGAACAGCCTGGGCTCGGGCACGCCGATCAGCACCACCTCGGCGCCGCTGGCGCGGATGGTCTGCACCAGGAGGCGCAGGTTGTTTTCGGTGGCGGCTTCGGGCTGCTTTTCAGCATGTCGTTGCCGCCCAGGCACAGCAGCACCAGGCGCGGTTTGTGTTCATCCAGTACTGCCGGCAGGCGCTGCAATCCGGTGGTCGTGGTGTCGCCGGGCACGCCGGCATTGATTACGGTGCGGCCGGTCAGCGCCGCCAGCACGGCGGGGTAGGCGGTGTTGGCGCTCGCGCCGGTGCCGTGGGTGAGGCTGTCGCCGAAGGCGACGATGACATCGTGCGAATTGAGCTTCGGCAGCGTTGGCGCGCGCTCGCAGGCGGCAAGAAACAGGGCAAGACAAACCGCGATGAAAAAGCGGCTTGCACGATGCATCTCAGTTGCCCGCCACCGTCATGTGGTCGATGAGGATGGAGCCGACCTGCTTGGAGCTGCGTCGCTCGATGTCGCGGCCGACGGTGACGATGCCCTTGAACATCTCGGCCAGGTTGCCGGCGATGGTGATTTCCTCGACCGGGTACTGGATCTCGCCGTTTTCCACCCAGAAACCGGCGGCCCCGCGCGAATAGTCGCCGGTCACCATGTTGGCGCCGTGGCCGAGCAGTTCGGTGACCAAAAGCCCTGTGCCCATCTGTTTGAGGAGGCCGTCGAGGTCGTGCTCGCCCGGCGTGACGATGAGATTGTGGTTGCCGCCGGCGTTGCCGGTGGTCGTCATGCCGAGTTTCCTCGCCGAGTAGCTCGACAGGAAATAGCCCTGCAGCACGCCGTCTTTCACGACGTCGCGATCGAGGCAGGCGACGCCCTCGCTGTCGAAGGGTGCGCTGCCGAGACCGGCCGGAATGAAGGGCTGCTCGCGGATAGTCACCAGCGGGGAGAACACCTGCTGGCCCAGGCTGTCGAGCAGGAAGGACGACTTGCGGTAGAGGCTGCCGCCCGAAACCGCTGCGACGAAGTTGCCGATCAGGCCGGTGGCGATCGGCGCCTCGAAAATCACCGGGCAGGTGCGGGTGTCGAGTTTCCTGCCGTTGAGCCGGCGCACGGTACGGGTGCCGGCGATGCGGCCGACGCTTTCGGCGGAATCCAGGTCGTTTGCATTGCGGGCGCTGGTGTACCAGTAGTCGCGCTGCATGCCGCCCTTTTCCTCTCCGATCACCGCAACCGAGATGCCGTGGCGCGAGCCGGCGTAGCCGTTGCAGAAGCCGAGGCTGTTGGCATAGATGAACTGCGAAGTGTGGAGGCTGACGCCCGCGCCTTCGGAATTGGTCAGCCGCTTGTCCACCGCCAGCGCGGCGGCTTCGCAGGCCTTGGCGCGCTCGGCGGCTTCTTCCACGCTGAGCGCCCACGGGTGGTAGAGGTCGAGGTCGGGCACGTCCTGCGCCAGCCGGTCGGCGTCGGGCAGGCCGGCCGCTTCGTCTTCGGCAGTGTAGCGCGCGATGGTCAGTGCCTTCTCCACCGCGCTCTTCAACGCGGCCTCCGACAAATCCGAGGTCGAGGCATGGCCGCGCCGCTGACCGAGGTAGACGGTGACGCCGGCGCCCTTGTCCTTGTTGTATTCGATGGTCTCGATTTCACCCTGGCGCACGCTGACGTTCTGGCCGACGCCCTCGGAAATCTCGGTGTCGGCGGCGGTGGCCCCCTGTTTGGCTGCATGCTCGATGACGAGCTGGGAGAGGGCCATGAGCTGATCGCGGGTATAGCTGAATTGGGAACGGGACATGTCGGCTTACAAAAGGATAAGGGGGACGCAATAGGTTTCGAATCAGCACGTTTTATCCGGGCAGAAACTACAATGACGATCATAACAGCAACCGAAAGACCCGCCGTGCGCCTGATTGACCCCGATGCCGAACTGGAATTTGACCCCGATGACGTCTACGACGGCCCCAGCAAGAGCCAGAAGAAGCGCGAAGTCGAAGCCCTGCAGGATATGGGCGCCGAACTGGTGAAGCTGCCCGACGCGCAATTCAAGCGCATCGAGCTGCCGGAAGAGTTGCGCGAGGCAGTGGCCGCCTGCCGCAAGATCACCCAGAACAGCGCGCTGCGGCGGCAACGGCAATACATCGGCAAGCTGATGCGCGGCATCGACCCGGCGCCGATCCAGGCGCAGCTCGACGCCTTCAACGGCGTCTCCGCGGCGGAAAACGCCAAGCTGCACCAGGCCGAGAAATGGCGCGATAAGCTCATCGCCGACAACGAGGCGCTGACACTGTTTCTGAACAGCTACCCCGACACCGACGCCACCCACCTGCGGCAGCTGATCCGCAATGCCCGCGACGAGGCCGCGCGCAGCAAGCCGCCGAAAGCCTTCCGCGAGATTTTCCGGGTGATCCGCGAGGCCATGCAGAACTCGCTGGCGGCC
>CAMTWC010000027.1:0-1182 GCA_947085345.1 uncultured Gammaproteobacteria bacterium
GGGGACGAGCTTTTCGGCGCTTTTTTCGGTGTCCTGGAAGTAGCGGTCGCTTGATCCCTGCTGCATGGCGCCCAAGGAACCCATGCCGCGATATGACTTGTAGGAACGGCCCTGGAACAGTTCGATATCACCCGGTGCTTCCTCGGTACCAGCCAGGAGGCCGCCGAGCATGACGCAGTTGGCGCCGGCAGCCAGTGCCTTGGAGATGTCGCCGGAATAGCGGATGCCGCCGTCGGCGATCACGCCGACGCCGCTGCCTGCCAGCGCATCCGACACATTCGCCACTGCGGTGATCTGCGGCACGCCGACACCCGCGACCATGCGCGTGGTGCAGATGGAGCCGGGGCCGATGCCGACCTTGACGGCGTCGGCGCCGTGCTCGACCAGCGCGGCGGCAGCGGCCGCGGTGGCGATGTTGCCGCCGATGACCTGGACCTCGGGGAAGTTCTGCTTGACCCAGCGCACCCGTTCGAGCACCCCCTTGGAGTGGCCGTGCGCCGTATCCACGGTAATCACGTCGACGCCGGCCGCCACCAGCGCGGCCACACGCGCTTCGGTGCCCTCGCCGGTGCCGACCGCGGCGCCGACGCGCAGGCGGCCCATCGCGTCCTTGCACGCCAACGGGTGCTCACTCGATTTCTGGATGTCCTTCACGGTGATCAGACCGCACAGCTCGAAGGCATCGTTCACCACCAGCACACGTTCCAGGCGATGCTTGTGCAGCAGCGCCATCGCCTCGTCGCGGTTGGCGCCCTCCTTCACCGTCACCAGCCGCTCTTTCGGCGTCATGATGTTGGCGATCGGCTGGTCGAGCTGGGTTTCGAAGCGCAGGTCGCGGTTGGTGACAATGCCGACCACCTTGCCGCCCTCAATCACCGGCAGGCCGGAAATGCGCTTCGCGCGCGTGATCTCGAGCACCTGGCGCACGGTCATCTGCGGCGCCACGGTGATGGGATCCTTGACGACGCCGGACTCGAAGCGCTTGACGGCGGAAACCTGCGCGGCCTGCATCTCGGCGTTCATGTTCTTGTGAATGATGCCGATGCCGCCTTCCTGCGCCAGCGCAATCGCGAGGCGCGCCTCGGTCACCGTATCCATGGCGGCCGACAACAGCGGCAAATTCAGGGTAATCGTGCGGGTCAACTGGGTGGACAGGCTGACTTCGCGGGGGAGGATGGCAGA
>CAMTWC010000028.1:0-29985 GCA_947085345.1 uncultured Gammaproteobacteria bacterium
GCAGGGCATTCTGGAGGCGGACAGCGCTGCAGACTGTGCGGGCAGCCTGCAGCGAAACGGCATCACCCCCATTTCCATTCGGGAAACCGGCCGGGCCGAGCGGCGCGACGCTGGGGAGGGTGGGCTGAGCCTCTTCGCGCCCACGGTCCGGGCGATCGACGTGCAGCTGTTTTCGCGCCAGCTCTATACCCTGATGCGCAGCGGCGTGCCCATTTTGCAGTCGCTGTCGGGCCTGATCGAATCGGCGACCAACGCCGCGTTTGCCAGGGTGGTCGCCTCCCTGAAAGAGTCGCTCGAGGCCGGCCGCGACCTGTCGACGGCCATGCGCCAGCACCCCGAGGTTTTCTCGCCCTTCTACGTCGCGATGGTGCGGGTGGGGGAAGCGACCGGACGCCTCGACGAAATTTTCCTGCGGATGTTCGAATACCTCGAGTTCGAACGCGAAACCCGTGCCCGCATCAAGGAGGCCCTGCGTTACCCCAGCTTCGTCCTCATCGCCATGGTGGTCGCGGTCATGGTCATCAACGTGTTCGTCATCCCGGCCTTCGCCAAGGTCTACGCCGGCCTCGGCGCCGAGCTGCCGCTGATGACGAGAATCCTCATCGAAACCTCGCGCATCACCCTGGCTTACGGCTGGTTCATGCTGGCGGGGGGCGTGCTGGCGGTGGCCGGGTTCCGTGTCTGGCGCGCCACCGACGGCGGGCGCCTGACATGGGATCGTTTCAAGCTCCGCTTGCCGTTTACCGGATCGATCGTCCTGCGCAGCACCCTCGCCCGCTTCGCCCGCACGCTTGCGCTTTCCCTGAAAAGCGGCATTCCCGCGGCGCAGGCACTCTCGGTGGTGGCCGAGGTGACCGATAACGCCTGGATCGCCTCGCGCGTCGAGCAGATGCGCAACGGCATCGAGCGCGGCGAATCGATCCTGCGCACCGCGCAGACTGCGGCCGTGTTCAACCCGGTGGTGCTGCAAATGATTGCCGTCGGCGAGGAAACCGGCAGTGTCGACGAACTCATGCAGGAAGTCGCCGACATGTACGAGCGCGAGGTGGACTACGAAATCAAGACGCTGGCCGCCCGCATCGAACCCCTCATTATCGTCGCCATGGGCGGCATCGTGCTGGTGCTCGCGCTCGGCGTGTTTTTGCCGATGTGGGACCTGGCCAGCGTTGCGATCAAGTGACTTTTTTATCGTAATTTCATGCTTTTTATTCAAGTCTCGGCGAGATGCGCCGAAATAAGACCTGTGGCTGCCGCAGATTGCCGGCGCTTACATTCAAACTTCATTCAAATAAGCAGGAGAACGCAATGAAAACAAGGCAGCACGGCTTCACCATGATCGAACTTATTGTCGTCATCGTCATCCTCGGCATCCTCGCCGCGGTGGCGCTGCCGCGCTTCACCAACATCCAGCGCGATGCGCGCATCGCCAAGCTCAATGCGGCGCGCGGCGCCGTGCAGGCGGCTTCCGCGATGATTCACGGCACGGTGCTGGTGCGCGCGGGCGTGGCCGACGCCGCGGCCTGCCCGGGCACCGCGGTCACCGCCAACAACACGACCAACGTGTGTAGCGAGCAGGGCATCATTACCATCGTCAACGGTTACCCCACCGCCGACCTGCCCGGCATCGTTGACGCCGCCGGCCTGACTTCGGTGTTCCCCGCCACCGCGGCGGCGCTGACCGCGGAAGGCTACTCGACCACCGGCGGCGGTACCGCGGCCAACTCGGTGCTGACCATCCGCGTCAACGGCGGCTCCAATTCGGCCAACTGCTCGTTCACCTATAGCCCGTCCAACGGCGGCGCCGGTGCCGCCGTCATCAGCGCCGTGACCACGACTGGCTGCTGAGTCCATCCATGCCGCGCGCCCGCGACCGCGACCGCGGCAGCCGCGCCGCTCCGCTCCGCGTGCGCGGCTTCACCCTGGTCGAGCTGCTCCTCGTCATGGTCATCGCCGGCATTCTCGCGGCGGTGGCCGTGCCGCGTCTGACCCAGCGCAGCGCCTTCGACACCCGCGGCTTGGCCGACCAGCTCGCCGCCACCGTGCGCTACGCGCAGAAGCTCGCGATCGCGCAGCGGCGCGACGTTTTCGTCCAGCTTTCCGCCAGCGACGCGACGCTTTGCTACGCCGCCGTCGCGCCCTGCCTTAACCCTGCGCCGGGGCCGGGCGGCGAAAAGCCATATACCGTTGCCGCGCCGGGCGGGGTCTCGATTGCCAGTCCGGTTGCCACGCTCGGCTTCGACGCCGGCGGGCGGCCCGGGATCGCGGCACGGCTCGACATCCAGGTCGTCGGCAGCGGCACGCACGTCGTGCGTGTGGAACGGGAAACCGGCTATGTCCATGACTGACGCGCGCGGCCTCAGCCTGGTCGAACTGCTCGTGTTCATCGCCGTGGTGGGCGTGGCGGTGACCGGCGTGCTCGCGGTCTACAACCAGACCACGCGCAGCAGCGCCGACCCGGTGGTGCGCAAGCAGGCGCTCGCCATTGCCGAGTCGCTGCTGGAAGAGGTGCTGGCGCAGCCCTACACCTATTGCGATCCCGACGATCCGGCCGTGGAGACCGCGACCGGTCCCGGCGACTGCGCCACGCCCGAAGCGTCGGGGCCGGAAGCAGGGGAGGCGCGCGGCGCCGCGCTCACGCCCTTCGACAACGTCAACGACTACGCCGGGCTGGTCCTGGCGGCGATCACGGATGTCACCGGCACGGCCGTGCCGGGGCTGAACGGTTACGCCGCGGCGGTCGACGTGCAGGCGGCCGGCGCCTTCAACGGATTACCCGCCGGCGAAACCCTGCTCGTCACCGTGACCGTCACCGCGCCCGGCAATCAGGGCGTCAGCCTGTCCGGCTATCGAACCCGCTATGCGCCGAATCTCTAAGCACGCCGGCTTCACCCTGGTCGAGATGATCATCGTCATCGCGATCACCGCCATCGTCGGTTCGATGGTGGCGGTGTTCCTGCGCGCGCCGCTGGAAAGCTACGTTGCCCAGGACCGCCGCGCACGGCTGGCCGACGCGGCCGACACCGCGCTGCGCCGCATGGGACGGGACATCCGGCTGGCGCTGCCCAACAGCGTGCGGGTCACCACTGTGGGTAACGTGGTTTATCTGGAGTTTCTCGCCACCCGCAGCGGCGGACGCTACCGTGCGCAGGGCGGTGGTGACATCCTCGATTTCACGGTTGCCGACAACAGCTTCGACGTGCTCGGCCCGGCCATCGGGATGCGGGCTGGCGACCGCATTGCCGTATACAACCTCGGCATTCCGGGGGCCGATGCCTGGGCGGATGAAACGCTCGCCGACTACGTCGGGGTAGTCGGAAGCGTGACCAACATCGCCATCGCCTCCAAGCAGTTTCCCCTGGCCTCGCCCGGCAACCGTTTCCAGGTGGTCGAAGGCCCGGTGAGCTATGTCTGCGATCCGGGCAACGGCACGCTGACGCGCTACTGGGGGTATGCCATCGCCACGGCCCAGCCCACCGCGTTCGCCGCCGCCACCCCGCAGGCGTTGCTGGCCACCCGCGTCAGCGCGTGCAGCTTCGACTACCAGCCTGGCGTTACCGAGCGCGGCGGCCTGGTCGGCATGACGTTGAACCTGAGACAGGCGGACGAGACCGTGCGCCTGTACGCCACCACCCAGGTAAGCAACCAGCCATGAAGCGTGTGCCGCGTGCCGAGTCCGGGTTCGTCCTGCCCACCGCGATCTTCCTGCTGGTCGTCCTGGCCGCGCTGGCGGCCTACATGGTATCGCTGTCGCGCAAGGCGCATATCAGCAGCGCACTGGACATCCAGGGTGGGCGCGCCTATCAGGCAGCACGTGCCGGCATCGAATGGGCGGCGTGGCAGGTGGTCGACCCGCAAAACCTGCAGCCGAGCCCGGCGCCGTGCCCGGCACCTGCCACGCTGACCCTTGCCGGTACACTCGCCGCCTTTAACGTGAATGTCACGTGCATCCGCACCCCCACGACCGATGGGGCCGATGCGGTGGCGATCTATCAGATCACGTCGACCGCGACGTCGGGTACCGTCGGCGAGGTGGATTATGTCGATCGGCAGATTCAGGCGAGTTTTTCGAAATGACCACGACCCGCATCATGCCAAGTGCCAAGAGTTGCTTAGTGGAATGGAAGCTGACAACCGAGATTTCACACTGCCACCAAGGAGGAGGGGGAGTATGTTGAAACGTATCTTGGTCTGCTTATTGGTTTCGCTGGTTCCTGGCGTGGCGGCGGCCTGCGGTTCAGTTCCGTCCAGTTATCCCGTGTTGTCCGGCGACAAGCTGGAGGTCGGCGAGGATTCTACCGTCAACAATGGCACGGCCACGTCCGGGATCAACGGCGGCACCAAGTACGAGGGCAGTCTCGATGCCATCAACGCTGGTAATGGCACTGTCGTGAGCGCGAGCGCGACGTATCCCAGCCTCGAGCCCGCTACCTTCCCCAGCACCGGGAGCACCGATACCAGCGCCGCAACCGTGGCCGCCGGCTCCTATGACGACATCACGGTTGCGAACTCCTCCACCACGGCTTTCACCGGCGGCACTTACTACATCGACAAGCTGGCCGTCGGCGAATCCGCTACGGTCTATTTGGCGGCGGGCAGTTATTTCATCAAAACCTTGTCTTTGGGAAAGCGATCCAGAATTGTGGTGTCCCCTTCCGGACCGGTGCGCCTTTACATCGGCAGTAAAGCCTCCATGGATGATGGCACTTTGATCAACGCTGCCGGTGCGGTGGCTGATTTTCAGGTGTTTCTCTACCCGAGAGCCGAATGGAAGGTGGACAAATATGCCACTTTCGTCGGCGTGATTTATGCGCCTGGGACAAGCTCGAAAATTGAATTTGGCGATGGCTCCAGCATCCGGGGGGCGCTGGTGACTGCGGGGGAGGTCAAGCTTGGCCAGCGCACACGTCTCTTTTTCAGTGCTGCCGATCAGGCCGCAGTGGGGGGAGTGAGTACCTGTGTGGCCGCTGCTACCGCGCCCAGCGGTTTTAATGCGTTCGAGACCGGCACGGCCGCAGGCAGCGTGAGCGGCGTGATTAAAACCAAGATCGCCGCCAGCGCCTTCGGCCTCGATATCGTTGCACTCAAGAGCGGCGGGACGGCGGTCGAAACCGCGTTTTCCGGTGACGTGAAACTGGAACTCGTCGATGCGTCGGCTGGCGCCAGTTGCGGCGCGTATGGCCTGATCCGCAACCTTGGGACGCTCACTTTCGCTGCCGCAGATCAGGGGCGCAAGACGCTGGCCGGCATCAGTGAACCCAATGTCTGGCCCAATGCGCGGATTCGCATGACGTATCCGGCGACGGGGACGCCGACGGTCGTCGCCTGCTCGACCGATAACTTTGCCATTCGGCCGGCCAGTCTAGGCGGCGTGGCGGTGAGCGACGCCGACAGCGTGACGGCCGGCACCGCCCGCACGCTCACCAACACCGCCGCGACAGGCGGCAACGTGCACCGGGCCGGCCGCCCGTTTCGCATCACGGTGACGGCGTTCAACGCTGCCGGTGCCGCCACCGCGAATTACGCCGGCAGCCCCGCGCCCAGCCTGACTGCCTGCGTGCTGCCAAGCACTGGCTGTACGCTCGGCGCGCTCGCGACCGGCGCATGGTCGGCCGCTTCCGGCACCGTGACATCCACAACCGCCACCTACAGCGAAGTGGGGGCCTTCACCATGAAACTGGTCGACACAACTTTCGCTGATGTGGATAAGGCCGACTCCAGCACTGCCGAGCGATATGTCGAGTCGGCCGCGTTCAACGCCGGCCGCTTTGTTCCCGACCATTTTGTGTTGACGACTGCCAGCACGCCCCAGTTTAAAACCTTCAACGACACGGCCTGCGCTACCCGCTCGTTTACTTATATTGGCCAGCCGTTCGGTTATCTCGCACTGCCCCAGGCCACAATCACGGCGAAGAATGCCGCGGGGGTCACCACGCTCAATTACGCGGGCACTTTGTGGAAGCTTGCGCCCGCCGGGGTGACGCAAACGTACACCGCCGCCACCGGTACGCTGGATACAGGCCTGGTGGGAACGCCTGTTGTCACCGCAACCGGCAGCGGCACGGGCTCGTTGACGGCCAACGCGGCGGATGTCGTCGCGTTTGTGCGCAGTACGCCAGTCGTGCCTTTTGCCGCGGCAATCAGTCTCTCGATGAGTATTCAGGACAGCGCCGAGAATGCCGTTGCCGGTAACGGCGTGATCGACACCACCGCGCCCGCATTGTTCCCGACCATGGCTTTTGATTCCGGCAATGAAATCCGTTTCGGGCGGCTGGTCCTCTCCAATGCACACGGTTCGGAACTGCTCGGCCTGCCGGTTCCGATCGAAACCCAGTTCTGGAACGGCAGCGGATTTTCCCGCAACACGGCGGATGCCTGTACCCAGCTGGCCTCAACTCATGTGGCGCTGTCAGGCTGGCGGCGCGATCTCGCCGCCTGCGAGACCTCGGTGTCGCTGTCCGGCCGTTTCAACGCCGGCCGCGGCAACCTCAGGTTTTCCGCGCCCGGCGCGGGCAACACCGGCAGCGTCGATCTCACGCTCAATCTGGGTGCAACGGGTAGCGGCAGCGCCTGTGTGGGGGGCGTTTCGGCCGCCGCAGCAGGGGCGTCGCAAACCTGGTTGCAGGGGCCGTGGAGCGGCGCTGCGTATGACCAGAATCCGGCGGCGCGGGCCAGTTTCGGCCTGTACCGCGGCAGCAAGGCCCTGATTTATCTGCGCGAGATGTATTAATCCAGGCTAAATCCTTTGACAACAATGGGTTGTTTGTTTAATTTCAGGAAAATTTTAAGGTCCGATCCATGCGGTTTTTCCGTCGAGCAAGCGAGCAGGGGCTGACAGCGTATTCGCGACTTCCGGGTCGCATCGCGTTTGCGCGCGTCGACCGCAGGGCGGCCGTGCCCAGGCTGCTCGCGGTGGGCGTGGTGGCCGTCAGCGGGGATGACTGGCGCGAGGCGCTGGCCGGGCTGCACAACAAGGGACCGGTGAGCCTCGTGTTGCGCCCCGGCGATTACAAGCTGCGCTTGCTGGACGCGCCGAACGTGCCGGCAGACGAGCTCAAGTCCGCGGTGCGCTGGCAAATCCAGGACATGCTCGATTTCCACGCCAACGACGGCACGGTGGACGTGCTGGAAGTGCCGCAGCCGGAACACTTGAGCCATGTGCGGCAGATTTTTGCGGTAGCGGCAAAAAACAGCTTGCTGGTAGAGGAAACCGTGCTTGCAAGAGGGGCGGGGCTGAACCTCACCATCATCGACATCCTCGAAACCGCCCAGCGCAACCTGGCCACCCGGCTGGAAGCCCGCGGGCGGGCGCTGGCAACCCTGTCGTTCATCGAAACCGGCGGCTTGCTGACGCTGACGCTTGACGGCGAACTGTGCATGGCGCGCACGCTGGGCGTGAACCAGACGCTGCTGGAAAACGATGGCATCGACGGGGTGCTGGAACGCCTGACGCTGGAAATCCAGCGCAGCCTCGATCATTTCGACCGCCAGTTCGGCGGCATTCCGGTCGACCGGCTGCTGCTGGTGCCGATGGAGCATGCCGATCGCCTGCGGGACGGGCTTGCGGGCAATCTTGCCCTGCCGGTCGAGGTGATGGATCTTTCGAGTGTGCTGGATGTCTCGGCCTTTCCGGACGTGAACGCCCTGCCGTCGCCGTGTTTTCATGTCATCGGCGCAGCCTTGCGCATGGAAGACACCAAGCCATGAGCCAGCAGATCAACCTCGTCAGTCCGCTGCTGCTCAGGAAGCGCTATGCGTTCGGCTTGCGTGAAATGGGGCTGGGCCTGGGCCTGATTCTGGCCGGCGCGCTGGCTTGGTCCGCTTACCTCTACTTCCAGGCCGACGCGCTCGAAACCCGGGCGGCCGAGCTGGAAGCCCGGCAAGCGGACGCGCAGCAGGAACTGGATCGCCTGAGCGCCGAAGCCAACCGACCGGTGAGCGCGCTCCTGACCGAGCGCGTCAAGGTCACGCAGGCCGAGGTGGCGCAACGCGAGGTGCTGCTGGCGTCGATCAGCGGCACCCTCGACACCACCTCGACGGGCTTTGCGTCCCGCCTGCGTGCGCTTGCGCACAGCCACACGGAAGGAGTGTGGCTGAACGGATTCACCCTCGCGCCGGACTACGTTGCGCTCAAGGGATCGGCCTTGAATGCCGGTTTGCTGACGACGTATATGGACCGGCTCGGCAAGCAGGCGCCTTTTGCCGGGATGCAGTTCTCCGGCATGAATGCCGCGCTTGCAGGCCCGGCAGCCGGTAGCGGTTCAAAATCGGCCGAATCGCCCGCGCACATCGACTTTGCGTTGTATTCGGGCAGCCCGGCAAACCAGGGAAAGACCGATGGCCAGTGAAAGATTGAAGCAGATTGGCGAGCGGGTCAGTTCGATGAGCCTGCGGGAGCGGGTGTTCGTTTTCGCTGCGGCGGCAGTGGTGGGCCTCGCCCTCGTGCAAACGCTGCTGATCGATGCCGTACTGCAACGCAACCAGATCGCCCTCGAACGCCAGAAAATGGCCGATTCGGCACTCGTGCAAATCGAGCAGCAGCGTCAGCTGCTTGCCCGGGGGCACGATCCGCATCGGGGCGTGCGGGATGCGCTTGCCGCACAGGAATCGCGCCTGGCCGAACTGAATGCCGAACTTGAAATGCGCACGCGGTCGCTGGTCCCGCCCGAACGCATGTACCAGGTGCTGAAGAACGTGGTGCGGGGGCAGGGCGGGGTCCGGATCGTCGGATTCAAAACGCTCAGCCCGCAGCCGGTTTCGCTGACAGGTGCTGCCGAAGGGGCGCCGCCCGGGTTTTATCGGCACGGGTTTGAAGTTACGGTGAGCGGCGGCTATTCCGAACTGGTGGCGTATCTCGAGCGGCTGGAAGCGCTGCCCTGGAACCTGAGCTGGATCGAGGCGACGCTCGATGCCGCCGCCCGTCCGGACCTGACGCTCACCCTGACCGTTCACACCCTGAGCCTGGAGGAAGCATGGCTGCGCGTATGATGCTGCTGGTCCTGGGCGTGCTGCTGGCGACACCGTTTGCCGCGGCTTCCCTGCCGGACCCCACGGCGTTGCCTGCCGCAACCGGGGGGGCGGGCAGTCCAGCCCTTCCGCTCACGGCGATCAAGCGGAGCGGCAAGAACAGGGTTGCCGTCATTGGCGGCCAGGAGATTGCCGTTGGCGGACGCTACCAGGATGCCCGCGTGGTGAAGATCAGCGAAAGCGAAGTCGTGCTGCGCCGGGGCGGGGAAGCCACGGTGCTTAAACTCTATCCGCAGGTCGAGAAACGACCGCGCGGCCAATAAGAAACGGGAGAGATTGCGGATGAAGAAGCACTTCACCATGATGGTTGCGGCCCCGCTGGTGCTGTCGGGCTGTGCTGGCGTCCTGACGCCGCACGATACCCAGCAGGCGATCCGGCAGGAAGCCGCACAGGCGGCGCAGGTGCAGCCCGCTCCGCAAGCGATGACCGAGGAGCAGGCCCGGGCCGAACTGATGCCGCCGCTCAGGCTGGAATTGCCCAAGGGGGCCATCGAGCCGGTCGAGCCGCGCTTCGATCTGGTCGTCAATGGCGCGCCTGCCCAGGACGTGTTCATGGCGATCGTTTCCGGCACCCGCTACAGCATGCTGGTGCATCCCGAAGTCGCCGGCACGATTTCCGCCAACCTCAAGAACATCACCGTGCCGGAAGCGCTGTCCGCCATTCGCGAGTTGTACGGCTATGACTACGCCATCGAGGGCCGCCGTGTCGTGGTGCAGCCGCTGACCGCGCAGACCCGCATCTTCAAGGTCAACTACCTCGCCGGGACGCGCTCGGGCGCGTCCGACACGCGGGTGATTTCGGGCTCAGTCAGCGCCGCTTCCGGCAGCGGCGCTGCCGGCGGCAGCGGCAGCACGCAACAATCGCTGGAGACCAGCAAGATCAGCACCGCGCTCAATTCCGATTTTTGGGGCGAACTGAAAGGGGCGCTGGAAGCCCTTGCCGGCGAATCCGGCAAGGTGATCCTGAGCCCGCATTCCGGCGTCGTCGTGGTGAAGGCGGTGCCGCGCAACATGCGTGAAGTCGAACGCTTTCTGAAGGCGACGGCGCTGGCGGTCGAACGCCAGGTCATGCTGGAAGCGAAAATACTCGAGGTGAGGCTTAACGACGGCTTCCAGACCGGCATCAACTGGTCGGTGCTGCACGATGGCCAGCACAAATACTCTGCGGGCGCGAACACGGACCGTTTCGACCTGCTGACGGGCGCCGCCAGCGGCACCCTGTCGAGCGTACTGGGCAGCGGAATGCCCGCGGCGGCGGGAACCACGGGCGGCCTGTTTGGCCTTGCGTTCCAGACCAAGAGCTTCGCGGCGCTGATCAATTTCCTGGAAACCCAGGGCTCGGTCCACGTACTGTCCAGCCCGCGTATCGCCACGCTGAACAACCAGAAAGCCGTGCTCAAGGTCGGCACCGACGATTTCTTCGTGACCAACGTGTCCACCACCAGCAACACGGGTGGCGCCGGCACCACCACTACGCCCAGCGTGACCCTGCAGCCGTTTTTCTCCGGCATCGCGCTTGATGTCACCCCGCAGATCGACGAGAGAGGCCGCATCACCCTGCACGTGCGCCCTTCGGTCAGCGTGGTGACGGAAAAGATCAAGAACATCGATACTGGCCAGGCCGGAAGCCTGACGCTGCCGCTCGCCTCCAGCGCGGTGTCGGAAACCGACAGCATCGTGCAGGTGGAAGACGGCCGCATCGTCGCCATCGGCGGCATGATGAAGCAGTCTTTCGACGGCAGCGCCAACCGCGTTCCCGGGCTGGGCAGCGTGCCGCTGCTGGGGTATTTCTTCGGCAATACCAACCAGAGTTCGAGCAAGAGCGAACTGGTGATCCTCATCAAGCCCACCGTTATCAACAGCCACGAGGACTGGCAGGCCGATGCGGAGGCCACCCGGGCCCGCCTTGAAAAGCTCGAACGCCAAGCCGCGACGCCATGACGGTCCTGACGTTCTCCAATGCCGGCAATACGCGGTCCCCCCGCGAATTGCCGGAATGCGAGAAACAGCCACCGTCGACCGGTGAAAGCCGCTCCCTCTCGTATCTCGCGCATTTCGGGCTCAGCGAGGCCCCCTTCGGGCTGACCCCGGATACCGATTTCTTTTTTGCGTCGCCGCCGCACCAGGAGGCGCTCAACACCCTGCTGTATGCGCTGGAAAACGGCGAAGGCTTCATCAAGATCGTCGGTGCGGTCGGCACCGGAAAAACCCTGTTGTGCCGCACCCTGCTAGCGTCGCTCCCCACGCATTGCCGCGCCGTCTACCTGCCCAATCCCGCGCTCGACCCCACCGGCATCCTGTTTGCCGTTGCCGAGGAACTGGGCCTCAAGCTGACCGAAAGCGAAAGCCATTACCGCGTGCACAAGGCCATCCTGACGCGGCTGATCGCGCTGGCAAAACACACTATCCATGTGGTGCTGATCGTCGACGAGGCGCAGGCGATTTCACGGGAAAGCCTGGAAACGATTCGTTTGCTTTCCAACCTGGAAACCGAGAAGCGCAAGCTGCTGACCATCGTGCTGTTCGGCCAGCCGGAACTGGATGCTCAACTGGACGCCATTCCTCAGTTCAAGACCCGGATCAGCTTTCACGACCGCCTGCGTCCGCTGACGCGCGAGGAACTGGCCGCCTACCTTGCCCATCGCATGGCGCGGGCGGGCCTTGGCTCCGATCGCATGCTGCCGTTCAGTCCGGGCGCCATCGGAATGTTGTACAAGGCCAGCGCGGGCGTTCCCCGCGTGGTCAATGTCATCGCCCACAAGGCGCTCATGCTGGCATATGGCAAAGGCCTGCAACGCGCGGGCCGGCGCGAAATGCACCATGCCGTCCGCGATACCCTGGCGGCGCGATCGACCAGGCAAAACGTGCGATGGCTGCTGCTTGCCCTGGCCATGCTCGCCGGTGGGCTGGCCGCGGGCTGGTTTTTCCTGAACGCGTAGAGTGCCTTATATGACAGCTTCGGCCTGACCCATGAGCATCATCAACCAGACGCTGCGCGAGCTGGATGCGCGCAGGATCGATACCGCTCCTCCCCAGATTCCGCTGCATCCGGCTTCGAATGCGTTGCGGCGCAGGCCGGGGCGCTGGATTGCCGGCGTTGCTGTGCTGTCCGTTGCCGGATGGGTGGCGTGGGCCCTGACCAGGCCTGCCGAGACTGTTCGGCAAGCGCCAGCGGATTCCGCACAGCGCGCGGTGACGCAACTGGCTGCCCGGCCCGCCGCGAGCGGGCCGCTTGAGCCTGTGGCCGTTGCGGCCACTGCCAGTGCCCAGCCGGAAACCGTTGTTTCCGTTTATCCGGTCAAACCCGCGGAACTGCAGGCGAACGTTCTGGATAACACGGGGGCGGGCCCGTTGGAGACGCGTCCGGCCGCGCCCGAGGCGACGAAGCCGGACGCTGTCATCGCAAGCCCGCCTGTCATCCAGAAAAAAATCAGCCAGCCCACTGCCGAAGAGGAAGCCGAGGAACGCTATCGCAAGGCGGTGGAACTGGTGCGGAAAGGCCGCGAGGACCAGGCGCGTCCGCTGCTGGAGGAGGCTCTCAGACAATTTCCCGGACATATCGCTGCGCGCCAGACGCTCGTCGCGCTGTTGAGCGAAGCGGGCCAGAACCTGGAGGCCGAAGCGGTATTGCGCGAGGGGCGCGCCGTGGTTCCGGACAGCGCGTGGTTTGCGCTCAGCCTTGCGCGTTTGCAGGCGGCGCGTGGCGACGCGGAGGCTGCGGCCGCAACCTTGCTGGGCGGGATCGCGAGTCGAGGCGTCAACGCGGAATACCACGCCACGCTGGGGGGGCTGCTCATGCGCCTCGAGCGGCATCCCGAGGCCGCGCGGCAATATCAACTGGCGCTCAGGCTGCAACCTGAACAGGGTGCATGGTGGCTGGGGCTGGGATTGTCCAGGGCGGCCCAGGGGCAAACCGATGAAGCGCGCGCAGCTTACCTTCGCGCGCTCGCAGCCGGGAACCTGCCGGAAAAACTGCTTGGGTTTGTCCGTGCAAAACTCGCAGAATAAAAAAGTTATTTATTATTTATTGGGTCTCATCGGCTCGCCGCAACATGCCGGATCGATGACTTTTCTGTTTTTGAGGGTTACGCCCGTGTTGCAAATAAGCAACGCAATTCCTCCATGACAGAAGAAATTTAATAGATTGTGGTTTTCTTTTGGCGATTTGTTAGAATTCCGCGCGTCGGTTGGGTTACACGTCCCGGACCGATCCTGGTGTGGGTTTTTATATTCGTACGTAAAGGGAAATCAAATGAAATACTCCGTTCTCCTGGCTGCCCTGCTGGCCGCTTCCTTGACCGCTTGTGGCCAAAAAGAAGAAGCTGCTGCTCCTGCTGAAGCGCCTGCTGCTGAAGCGCCTGCTGCTGAAGCTCCCGCTCCTGCTGAAGCTGCTCCTGCTCCTGCTGAAGCCGCTCCTGCTGAAGCCGCTCCCGCTGAAGCTGCTCCCGCTCCCGCTCCTGCTGCCCAGTAATACCGGGTCAAGGAACGAAAACCGGCCTTCTGGCCGGTTTTTTTTTGCCTGCATTTTGCTGCGGCGGCACGCGTGTTACTTAAGCCAGAAACCTATCCAGCCGGGCAATGGCCTCGACCAGGCGCGGGAGAGGCTGCGTGTAGGCGATGCGGAGGTAGCGTTGCGGCTGGTGCTGGCCAAAATCGAGGCCGGGGGTCACCGCCACCCCTGCCTGTTCGAGCAGTGCCCGCGCAAAGTGGAAGCTGTCGTCGGTATGCGCGCTGCAATCGGCATACAGATAAAACGCCCCTTGCGGTTGGGTGGGAATGACGAAGCCGCGTTCGCGCAGCACGGGCAGCAGATAGTCGCGACGGCCGCGCAGTTCGTCCTTGCAGGCTTCAAGTTTACCGAGGGTGGCGGGCGAGAACGCCGCCAGCGCGGCGTGCTGCGCCGGGGTGGCCGCAGCCAGAAACAGGTTTTGCGCCAGCCGTTCGAGATCGGGCATGGCCCAGGCGGGGGCGGCCAGCCAGCCAAGCCGCCAGCCGGTCATCAAGAAATATTTTGAGAAGCTGTTGATCACGAATACGTCGTCCCAGCACGCGGCGCTGTGCTCGCTGCCGTCGTAGGTCAGCGCCAGATAGATCTCGTCGACGATCAGGGCGACGCCCCGCGCGGCGCACCAGTCATGGATGCGCGCGAGCTCGAAGGATAGAATGGCTGTGCCGGTGGGGTTGGAGGGGCTGGCGATCAGCACGGCGCGGGTGGCCGGGGTGGCGTGGCGCTCGATCAGCTCGAGCGTGAGCTGAAAGCCGCTGCCGGCGTCGACCGGAACGCTGACTGCGCGGGCATCGCAGAACCGCGCGAAATGGCGGTTGCAGGGATAGCCGGGGTCGGCCATCAGCACCTCGTCGCCGGGTCCAGCCAGCAGGCCCAGCGTCAGCAGCAGCGCGCCCGATGCGCCGGGGGTGACGACGACGCGCGCGGGGTCGACCACAGCCTGCCAGCGCGTCGTATAAAAACCGGCGATGGCTTCGCGCAGCGGTGCCAGGCCAAGGGCACCGGTGTAGTGCGTGTGGCCGGCGCGCAGTGCGGCAATCCCTGCCTCGACGATGGGCTCGGGGGTGGCAAAGTCGGGCTCGCCGATTTCAAGGTGGATGATGTCGCGCCCAGCGGTCTGCAAGGCTTGCGCGCGCGCCAGAATGTCCATCACATGGAAGGGCGCGATGCCGGCGATGCGCGTAGCGGTGTGGGGCTTAAGTGTGCCCATGCGACTCCAGCCGCGCCAGCGGGTGCTGACGATAGAACTGCCGCAGCTGCTGGTACACCGCAGGGTATTCGGCGTGCAGCAACCCGGGCGTTTCAAAAAACACTTCGGTCAATACGGCAAAGAATTCGGCCGGGGCAGCGGCGGCGTAGGGATCGATCGCCGTGTCCTCGCCGGCCTCGACGCGCGCATACAGATCGTCATAGGCGCTGCCGAAATCGCGCGCCCAGGCGGCGGCGTCCATGCCGCGATGCAGCGGCGGAAAACCATTGGCGTCGCCGTTCAGCATGTCGAGTTTGTGGGCGAACTCGTGCAGCACGACATTGAAGCCATCGGCCTGGCCGCTCGCTGCCACATCGGCAATCGACAGCACCAGCGGGCCGCCGTGCCAGGACTCGCCTGCGAGGATGTCGCGCGAGCGATGCACGACGCCAGCTTCGTCCATTTCCTCGCGATCGCGCAGGAATTCGCCTGGATAGAGAATGATCTCGCTCCAGCCGCGGTAGCTGTCCTCGGAAAGATTGAGCGTCAACAGGCAGGCCTGCAGGGCGATGATGCGTTGGGTGGTGTCGTCGACGTCGGCGCCGCCAGCGGCGGAAAACGTCTTGTCGTGGATGAACAGGCTGGCGGTTTCGCGCAGGCGCGCCAATTCGTCGGCAGTCAGGCCATCCAGGACAGGCAAGCGCTCGACCGCAGTCCGAAAAGCATCGTGCGGAATGGCGTGTTTTTGTAGAATGCGGGCGCGCCGCCAGCGGCCGAACCAGCTCATGCTCCGCTCACTCGTCGGCGTCGAGCAGGCGCGCGCTGGCCGCGTCCGGGTGTTCGAGCTCGACCCGCTCGATCTGCTGGAAGCGGCGGCTGATCTTGTCGCTGGAAATGCGCACCTCGCTCACATCCTTGTTGGCCTGCTCGATGTGGGTGGCGAGTTTTTTCATGCGCTCGTCGAAGCGGGCGAAATCCTTCGCCAGCTTGGAGAGTTCGTCCTTGATCACGTGCGCCATGCGCCGCGTTTCGGAGTCGCGGATCACCGCGCGCGCGGTGTTCAGCACCGCCATCAGCGTGGTCGGCGAGGTGATCCACACCCGCTTTTTCTGCGCGTGCTCGACCAGGTCGGGATGGTAGGCATGGATCTCGGCAAACACCGCTTCGGCCGGCAGGAACATCACCGCGCCGTCCGAGGTTTCACCCTCGACGATGTATTTGGCGGCGATGTCGTCGACGTGCTTTCTGACGTCCGTCTTGAACTGCCGTTTTGCCGCGTCGCGCTCGTCCTGCGGCAGGCTGTCGTCGAACATGCGGCTGTAGTTTTCCAGCGGAAACTTGGAATCGACGCACACCGTGCCGGTCGGCTCGGGCAGGACCAAGGCACAGTCGGCGCGCGTGCCGCTCTTGAGCGTAAACTGGAACGCATAGGCGTCGGGCGGCAGGCTGTTCCTCACCAGCGCTTCCAGCTGCACTTCGCCGAAGGCGCCGCGTGAGCGCTTGTCGCCGAGGATTTCCTGCAAGGACACGACGTTCGACGCCAGCCCTTCGATCTTTTTCTGCGCCTCGTCGATCACCGCCAGCCGCGTCATCACCGATGTAAAGGTCTCGTTGGTCTTCTTGAAGCCTTCGTCGAGCCGCTCGGCCACCTTGCCTGAGATTTCATTCAGACGACCGTCGACCGTCTGCGACAGCAGCTGCACGCGCTCGTTGAAGTGCGCGGTCATGCCTTTCAGCGTGTCTTGCAGCAGGCTTTGTTCGGCGCGTCCCTGCTCGATCAGCTTTTCCAGCATGGCGGTCTGGAACTGGGCGAATTGTCCCGTCACCGTTTCACGGGTTTCGGCCAGCCGTTCGGCCTGCGCAATCTGCAGGGCGGCCAACTGGGTCTGCATGCGGTCGGACTGCTGCGACAGGCCCGCATGCAGGTCGGTCAGTACCGCGCGGTGGCGCGCTTCCATGTCCTGTGCTAGCAAGGCGGGGAGGGTGCGCAATTGAAGACGTGCATGCCAGAAGAGTGCGAGACCTAGCAGTAACAGCAGAACAAGACCGGCAAGGAGGGCGACATCGACAAGATTCATGGCCGGATTATACGGCGGCGGACTGCCGGGAAGGGGCGTGCAGGCTGCCTGCGGCACGGGACTCCGCCATGCTTGCGCCGACAATAAGGGAGGCCGCGTGAATCTGCTTTTTTCAACCATCCTGCTTGCGGTGGCGGGTGCGGTGGCGGCAGCGTGTCCGGCAGTGCAGATAGCGGCTGCGGCGGGGGCGATTGAAAACGCCCCGCGTGGTGGCGGGGCGTTCCGGTTTTACGCCGCTGCGCGGCTGGCGCGCTTGCGCTCGTGTTCTTGCAGGTAACGCTTGCGGATGCGGATCGATTTCGGCGTGATTTCAACCAGTTCGTCGTCGTCGATGAATTCCACCGCCGATTCCAGCGTGAGCTTGATCGGGGTGGTCAGGCGCACGGCTTCGTCGGTGCCGGAGGCGCGCACGTTGGTCAACTGTTTGCCCTTGATCGGGTTGACCACCAGGTCGTTATCGCGGCTGTGGATGCCGATGACCATGCCTTCGTACAGCTTGTCGCCGGGCGTGACAAACATGCGGCCGCGGTCTTCCAGTTTCCACAACGCATAGGCCACGGCCTCGCCGTTGTCCTGTGACACCAGCACGCCGTTGTGGCGGCCGGGCAGGTCGGCTTTCACCGGGCCGTAGTCGTCGAACACATGGCTCATCAGGCCGGTGCCGCGCGTCATCGTCATGAAGTCGGACTGGAAGCCGATCAGGCCGCGCGCCGGAATGTGGTATTCCAGGCGGGTGCGGCCGTGGCCGTCGGATTCCATGTTGGTGAGTTCGCCGCGCCGGCGGCCGATTTCTTCCATCACGCTGCCCTGGTGTTCGTCTTCCAGGTCGATGGTGAGGTTTTCATACGGCTCGCACTTCTCGCCGTTGATTTCCTTGTACACCACGCGCGGCTTGGCGACCGCCATCTCGAAGCCTTCGCGGCGCATGTTTTCCAGCAGGATGGTGAGGTGCAGCTCGCCGCGGCCGGAGACGCGGAATACGTCGGCGTCGCCGGTCTCATCGACGCGCAGTGCGACGTTGGTCAGCAGTTCCTTGGTCAGGCGGTCGCGGATCTGGCGGCTGGTGACGAACTTGCCTTCGGTGCCGGCGAGCGGAGACGTGTTGACCATGAAGTCCATGGTCAGCGTCGGTTCATCCACCGGCAGCACCGGCAGGCCGACCGGGTTTTCGCGGTCGCAGATGGTGACGCCGATGCCGATGTCGTCGAGACCCGAGATGATAATGATGTCGCCGGCTTCGGCCTCTTCCACCGGCACGCGGTCCAGCCCCTTGAAACCGAGCACCTGGTTGATGCGGCCGCTGGCCACCTGTTCCTCGTGGTTCATCACCACCACCGACATGCCGGGCTTGATGCGGCCATTGAGCACGCGGCCGACGCCAAGACGGCCGGTGTAGGTCGAATAATCGAGCGCGGCGATCTGCATCTGCAGCGGTGCGTCAGCCGAACCGGGCGGGGTGGGGACGTGCGAGAGCACCGTGTCGAACAGCGGCTTCATGTCGGACGCGGTTCCGCCGTGCGACGGGGCATCCTTCAGGTCCATGCAGGCCCAGCCATTCAGCCCCGACGCGTAGATGATCGGGAAGTCGAGCTGCTCGTCGGTGGCGCCGAGCTTGTCGAACAGGTCGAAGGTCTGGTCGACCACCCAGTCCGGACGCGCGCCGGGGCGGTCGACCTTGTTGATCACGACGATGGGCTTGAGCCCCAGTGCCAGCGCTTTTTTGGTCACGAAGCGCGTCTGCGGCATCGGGCCTTCGACGGCGTCGACCAGCAGCACCACGCCGTTGACCATGCCGAGCACGCGCTCGACCTCGCCGCCGAAGTCGGCGTGGCCGGGGGTGTCGACGATGTTGATGTGGTAGTCGCCATAGGTGATCGCGGTGTTCTTCGCCAGGATGGTGATGCCGCGTTCCTTTTCCAGGTCGTTGGAGTCCATCACCCGCTCGTCGACCGCCTGGTTGTCGCGGAAGGTGCCGGATTGCTTGAGGAGCTGGTCGACCAGCGTGGTTTTGCCATGGTCGACGTGCGCGATGATGGCGATGTTGCGGAGCTTGCGGGACATGATTGGGGTGCCGGATTGCAGGAAACCTAACATTGTAACAGGGTTGTTTGATTATTTATTGTGCAAGCGGATGGGCCTCCAGCCGGGCATCGATGCGGTCGATGATTTTCTGGTAACGGGGGCTGCCGACCGGCCCGAAGCGGCGGTCGAATTCGGCCTGTGGCATGAATTCCGGCAGATCGCGAAAGTCCGGAAGCAAGTCGGCGTCATGGCGGGCCATGGCCAGACGCGCTTGCACGCGCGCCGCCGCCTCGCTGGTGGCGCGTTCGCCCAGTTTGACCCCGGCGCGGTTGGCGGACAAGTCGGTGAAGCTGAAGCCCGAGCCCTTGCTGGCGTCCTCTTCTTCCTTGATCAGGCCGATGGCATTCGCCAGCCGGCTGCCGCCGTTGACGGTGAGTGCGGCCGAAATCACGAAGTGTTCGGCAAAGTCGCGCCGCCCATGCAACGACAGCAGCACACGCGGCGCTCGGCGGATCGACTGGCTGTCGCCTTGCAGCAGTCTGGGCAGGCTGATGCCGGAGAGATAGGCGGCGAGCGCGGTGAGCGCCGCACGGTTTTCCCCGGCCACGTCGCTGCCGCTGCGTTGCGCCTGGGCAAACAGCGGCGCAATAACGCTGACCAGCGGCACGGTGCTGCCGCGCGGATGGCGCTTTAATAGCGCGTCCAGTCGTTCGGCATAAGCCAGCATGCGTGCCTGATCTTCGGGCGCGATCAGCAATTCGGCGCTTTTGCGTTCAATCTGCGTCAGCAGTTCGGGATGCCAGTGGTAATCCAGGGTGGCCTGGTTTTCGTCGAAGTTCACCTGGGAAAAGGCGTCGGCCAGCGTGGCGTAGGTTTCGTCGCGGCGGAGCCAGCGGTGCGCCAGGCGCGCCGTCCAGTCGGCCAGCACGCCCGGCAGCGGCAGGCTGCCCAGTTGCAGGCTCTGGATGCGGATGCCGCCGGGCACCTCTGCCACTTCGGCGCTGATATTGAGGTAGCGGCCCAACGGGTTGCTCGGCACGGTCAGGGTGGCGGTGAGCGTGGCCAGGCCGGGCGTGAGTTCGGCTGCGATGCCGCTGACCTGGCGCAGCTCGACCGCGTAATTGAGCAAGCGGTTGAGCTCGGCCTCGTCGAGCTGGATGCTGTGGATCACATCGGGCGTCTGCCGGCGCGGGTCGTGCTTCTGGAACAGCGATTTGACCCAGGCCAGGTCGGTGCGGCGAAATTCGGCGGGGGGCTCGATTGCCGGCGCGCCGTCCAGCATCAGCCAGGGCAGCACGGTGAGCCCGGCCAACATGGCGAACAGCACACTCCAAACGATTAAACGCTTCATCTTATTGCGGCTGGTTGCGCATGAAATCGGCGGTCTTGAAGAAGGCCGCGGCCAGTTCCTGCTGCATCGCGGGATCCACGCCCACGTCCTGCATCGCACGCATCATGCAGCCCATCCACTGGTCGCGCTCGGCCTCGCCGATGACAAACGGCAGGTGGCGGCGGCGCAGGAACGGGTGGCCGAAGCGGTCGGTGTATTCCGGCGGGCCGCCGGTCCAGCCGGAGAGGAACCAGGCGAGCTTGTTGCGCGATTCGGTGAGGTCGGCCGGATGCAGCTTGCGGATGCCGTAGTAATCCGGATCTTCGTCCATCAGGTCGTAAAAGCGGTCGACCAGCTTGCGGATCACTTCGCCGCCGCCGAGGCGTTCGTAATGGGTTTGCATCGTTCAGGCCTTCACGGGTTTGACGCATGCCGCCGCGGCTTTTGCACGCTGGCGAGCGGTATCGGTTGTCGCGGCAGCGGCGAGCGCCACCCCCATGCGGCGGTGGGCAAAGGCCTGCGGCTTGCCGAACAGGCGCAGGTCGACGCCGGGCGTGGAGAGGGCCTCATCCACTCCCTCAAAGGCGATGCCGGTCGCCTCCATCCCGCCATAGATTACCGCCGAGGCGCCGGGTTCACGCAGGCTCACGTCGACCGGCAGGCCGAGGATGGCGCGCGCGTGCAGCTCGAATTCGTTCTGCCGCTGGGTGGCCATGGTGACCATGCCGGTGTCGTGTGGGCGCGGGCTGACCTCGGAGAACCACACGGTATCGCCCTTGACGAACAGCTCCACGCCGAAAATTCCGCGTCCGCCGAGGTTGCCGGTGACGGTGGCGGCGATTTCCTGCGCACGTTTGAGCGCGGTGGCCGACATTGCCTGCGGCTGCCACGATTCGACGTAGTCGCCCTTCACCTGCAGGTGACCGATGGGTGCGCAGAAATGCGTCTCGACCTGGCCCGAGGCGCCGAGCGCCCGTACGGTCAGCAGCGTGATCTCGTAATCGAAGTCGATCACGCCCTCGACGATGACGCGCCCTTTGTCCACCCGCCCGCCGCTGGCCGCGTATTCCCACGCCGCCTTGAGCTGACCGGCGGCGTCCACTCGCGACTGCCCCTTGCCGGACGACGACATTACCGGCTTGACGATCACCGGATATCCCAGTTCCTCCGCGGCGGCGGTCATCTCGGTCAGGCTGTCGGCAAATACATAGGGCGAGGTTGGGAGATTCAGCGTTTCGGCGGCCAGCCGGCGGATGCCCTCGCGGTTCATGGTGAGGTTGGCCGCGCGCGCGGTGGGGATGACTTCGGCCAGCCCGGCGGCCTCGATTTCCAGCAGCGTCTCGGTGGCGATGGCCTCGATCTCGGGCACCACCAGCTGCGGTTGTTCCGTTTCGATCAATGCGCGCAGCGCCATGCCGTCGCTCATGTCGATCACGTGTGCGCGGTGCGCAAGCTGATGACCCGGGGCATTGGCATAGCGATCCACTGCGATGACTTCAACGCCAAAGCGCTGCAGCGCGATGATGACTTCCTTGCCGAGTTCGCCCGCGCCCAGCAGCATGACGCGGGTGGCGGACGGGGAAAGCGGGGTGCCGAGGCGCATAAGCAATCCTGGAAAACCAAAGCCCCGATTTTACCGTGGCTTACAGATGTTCTTCGATTGGCAGCGCCTGCAGCACCCGCAACAGGCCGCGCTGGATCAGGCTGGTTTCGGGTTCGACGTCGGAAATGCGTTCGACGCCCTGATGGATATCGTGCCATTGCAGGCGTTCCGCCAGGCCATTTTCGGGGTTTCCGGCGACGAGCCGTGGCCGGAAGCTGCGTTCGGGGCGCATGGCGTCCCGGGCGATGGCGGTGACCTGGCGCGCGAGTTCGCGCGAATGGACGACCAGCCCCATTTCGGTGTTGAGCAGCGCCGAGCGTGGGTCGAAGTTGAAGCTGCCGATGAACACGTGCTCGTCGTCGAACACGAAGGTCTTGGCGTGCAGGCTGGCGCGCGACGAGCCGCTGCCGAGGTCGCGCAGACGCCCGCCCGTGGGCTCGGCGACCGGTTTCAGCTCGTAGAGATTGATGCCGGCTTCCAGCAGCGGAATGCGGTAATTGGCGTAGCCGGCGTGCACCACCGGAACGTCGCTGGCGGTATAGGCATTGGTCAGCACGTCGATTTGCACGCCCTGATGACGCCAGTAGCGGAAGTACGCCATGCCCATGGCACCGGGAACAAAGTAGGGCGACACGATGAGCGCGCGCCGGGTGGGGTCGACCCACAATCCCGCGAGTTGGCCGACCAGCAGTACGGAGGCTGAATTGTCCGGGTTGATGGCTTTATCGGGCGGGTCGACGATGAGGTCCGCGCGCGCGAGGTGCCAGGCAATGTTGCCTGCCAGCAGTCTGGGGAGGGGGTCGGCTGCTGTCAGCGCACGGCCATAATCGCTTTCCAGCTTGCGGGCGCGAAATTGCTGCAGGAACTGGGTGGCGCGTAGCAGCCGGCTGTCTCCGGCGGCGACCGGCAGGGCGGAGGCGGGCACCGCGGCATCGCTGTTCCAGTACTGGTCGAACGACTGCGACAGGCGGTCGACGACGGCGCCGGCGGCGAGGATGTCGAGGTCGACGAAGGCCAGGTCCTGATGGGCGTCGAAATACTCGTCGCCGATGTTGCGGCCGCCGGTGATGCCGATCTGGTTGTCGGCGATGAAGACCTTGTTGTGCATGCGGCGGTTGAGACGGACGCTATCCTGCAGCGCCTGCCAGGCCTTGACCAGCAGGTTGGTGCCGCGGGAGTGGAAGGGATTGAACAGCCGCACCTCGATATTGGGGTGGGCATCCAGCGTGGCGAGCCGCAGCTCCTTGTCGGCGGTGTCGATGTCGTCGATCAGCAGGCGCACCCGCACCCCGCGTTCCGCCGCGGCCAGCAGCGCCGCGGCGACCAGCTTGCCGGTGGTGTCGTTGTGGAATAGGTAAGACTGCACGTCGAGCGAGCGGGTGGCGCGCTGCGCCAGCGTCAGCCGGGCGGCCAGTGCGGCGTGGCCGCCGTGCAGCAGGTGGAAGCCCGATTCATCCGGCGGAACCTGTTTCGCCAGTTGTGCCTTCAAGGGGGTGTTGGCGTGCCTGGAGACGGCATGCGAAGGCGGGCGCGCGGTGTCGAGATTGAGTGTCGAGGCGCAGCCGGAGAGCGCCAGCAGTGCGGCCAGCCCGATGCAGGTAAGCGGATCAGGCAGTTGGCTCATCGATCCGCTGCCAGGCGAAATGGGGGCCGGGATCGGTCTTGCGGCCCGGCGCGATGTCGCTGTGCCCGACCACGGCCCGGATCGGATAGGCCTGCTTCAGCAGGCGCACCAGCGGGGCCAGGGTCGCGTACTGGGCCTCGGTGAAGGGCAGCTCGTCGGTGCCTTCGAGCTCGATGCCGATGGAAAAGTCGTTGCAGCATTCGCGTTCCTGCCAATTCGACACCCCCGCATGCCAGGCACGCAGCGTGCACGGCACGAACTGGATCAGCGTGCCGTCGCGGCGGACGAAGAAGTGCGCCGACACCTTGAGGCCGCGGATGCCCTGGTAATACGGGTGCGCATCCCAGTCGAGCCGGTTGGTAAAGAGCTCGGTCACTGCATCGCCGTCGAACACGCCGGGCGGCAGCGAGATGTTGTGGATGACGACCAGTTCGATCGCCATGCCTTCCGGACGTGCGTCGCAATTGGGCGAGGGCAGCTGGCGCGCAGAGGACAGCCAGCCAAGGGCATCGAGGGCGGGGGGGGATGAAAGCGACATGGCCGCAAGCTTACTCGAGCCGTGCAAAGTCTGGAAACATCGGCGTCGAGGGCTTAGACTGCCGACTTTTGCCGGATCCTCCCTTACCTTATGACGCTGCTCGAAGCGCAACAACTGCTGGACCAGGCCGAGTGCATTGCGTCTGCGGACACCGTGCAGACGGCGATCGACCGTTTGGCGAATGACATTGCGCACACGCTGGCCGGCGAATTTCCGCTGGTGCTGGCGGTGATGGGCGGAGCGGTGGTGTTTGCCGGCCAGCTTCTGCCGAGGCTGAGCTTTCCGCTGGAGTTCGATTATCTGCATGTGACCCGCTATCGCGGCACCACCCAGGGCGGCGAGATGGAATGGCGGGTGCTGCCGGGGCAAAACGTGGTGGGCCGCAAGGTGCTGGTGCTGGACGATATTCTGGACGAGGGCGAGACCCTGGCGGCGGTCCGCGACAAGTTGCTGCACATGGGCGCGGCGCAGGTATGGTCGGCGGTGCTGACCAACAAGGACAACGGCCTCATCAAACCGATCCGGGCCGATTATGTCGGGCTGGACGTGCCCAACCGCTATGTGTTCGGCTGCGGGATGGATGCTTACGGGCTGTGGCGCAATCTGCCCGCGATTTATGCTTTGAAGGAAAAATAACATGTTGGGAATCATCGGCGGCACCGGCCTCACTCAACTCGCCAATCTGGAAATCACTCATCGCCAGGTGGCGCGCACTCCCTACGGCGAACCCTCGGGCGCGCTCACCTTCGGCCGCATCTGCGGGCAGGACGTGATCTTTTTGGCGCGCCACGGCTACGGCCACACCATCCCGCCGCACGAGGTGAACTACCGCGCCAACCTGTGGGCGCTGAAGGATCACGGCGTCGATCGCGTGGTGTCGGTAGCCACCGTCGGCGGCATCCACCCAGACCTGATTCCGGGCATGCTGGTCATCCCCGATCAGATCATCGATTACACGTACGGCCGGGCCACCACGTATTTTTCCAATGGCGACAAGCCGGTCACCCACCTCGATTTCACCTTTCCCTATTGCGATGCCATGCGCGCTGCCCTGCTGCAGGCCGCAGCACGGGCCGGCATCAGCCTGCGCGATGGCGGCGTGTACGGTGCGGTGCAGGGACCGCGCCTGGAAACGGCAGCCGAAATCAACCGCATGGAGCGCGACGGCGCCGAGATGGTGGGGATGACCGGCATGCCCGAAGCCTATCTGGCGCGCGAGCTGGAGCTCTGCTACGCCGCGGTGGGCGTGGTGGTGAACTACGCAGCCGGGCGGGGCCTGTCGGCCGACGGCATCCAGATGGAGGAAATCCAGGCCGTGCTGGGCGAAGTGATGCTGCAGGTACGGCATTTGATGGAACAGCTGGTGACCAACGCCGCCGGGCTGTGCAGCGTCTGAGCGCACGATGAAGCTCTACCGCGTCCTGCAGTCGCAAGGATTCGGCTCTCGCAAGGGCTGCATTGCGCGCGTGCGTGCGGGTGCGGTGGCGGTCAACGGCATGCTCTGCGACAACCCCGAGGCCGAAGTCGACCCGGCCGGGCTGGAACTGACGCTCGACGGCATTGCCTGGCCTTATCGCGAAAAGGCCTATGTGCTGATGCACAAGCCGGCCGGCTATGAATGCTCGCATCACCCCAGCCACCATCCCAGCGTGTTTGCCCTGTTGCCGCCGCCGCTGCTGCAGCGCGGCGTGCAGTGCGTGGGGCGGCTTGACCAGGACACCACCGGCCTGCTGCTGTTTGCCGACGACGGCCAGTTCATCCATCGCATGATCTCGCCTAAAAAAGGGGTGGCCAAGGTCTACCGTGCCGTGTGTGCCGATGCCGTGACCGATGCCATGCTGGAGGCCCTGCGCGCTGGGGTGCAGCTCAACGACGAGCCGGCGCCGATGGCCGCGCTGGCATGCGAAAAGCTCGACGCATCGACGCTGCGGCTGACGCTGGCCGAGGGCAAATACCACCAGGTCAAGCGCATGATCGCGGCAACCGGCAACCGGGTGGACAGCCTGCACCGCGAAGCCATCGGAAACTACCCCTTGCCCACAAACCTGCCGCCCGGCAGCTGGCGCTGGCTGGAAGCCGGCGACCTCACCCAATTGGAGCAATCATGGCCATCCGCGATGTCCTGAAAATGGGCGACCCGCGCCTGCTGGAGCCGGCGCGCCCAGTGGAGGATTTCGCCTCGATCGAGCTGGCGCAACTGATCGTCGACATGCATGACACCATGCGTGCGCTCAACGGCGCCGGCCTGGCGGCGCCGCAGATCGGCGTCGGCCTGCAGGTGGTGATTTTCGAGGTCGGCGCCAATCCGCGCTATCCGGACGCCGAAAGCGTGCCGTTCACGGTGCTGATCAACCCGGTGCTGACGCCCCTGTCCGACGCCATGGAAGAAGGCTGGGAAGGCTGCCTGTCGGTGCCGGGCATGCGCGGGCTGGTGCCGCGCCATGTTTCCCTGCGCTACCAGGGCTTCGACGCGGCGGGCCAGCCAATCGACCGCAGCGTGAGCGGGTTCCACGCCCGCGTGGTGCAGCACGAGGTTGACCACCTGCATGGCATCCTGTATCCGATGCGCATCCGCGACCTGCGTGATTTCGGTTACACCGACACCCTGTTCCCGGGACAGAACCTGCAGGACGATTGACGGAATCTCGACGTTGGGGGGCGCTAAAGTTGTCCCTGTCCTTGCCGCTAATTTGTTACGTAACCGTGGGCGAGGTGCCCCGGCACGAGCAACAAGGACAATAATGAGCCCGGAACAACCCATCCAGCAGCCCCCGTGCAACCCCCATCCAGCAGGCGTGATGACGGCCGAAGCCGCCCGGCTTGAAGACATCGCTGCCCAGTTGATGGCCGTGCAGCGACGCTGGAACGATCCCAGTCGCGAACTTCACCTGGCCGCCGCGCTGGAGGCCAGCCGCAGTGCCTGGCATGCGATTCAGACCGCCCTGGCTGAAGGCGTGCTGGCGTTTCCGCTCGAAGCGCAGCACAACCTGCTGATTCTGTCGGTGTATGCCGACAGCAAGATCAGCGCATGCGAAGCCATCCCCAGTTCCGACACGCTTGCCAGCCTGATCGCGCTGACGCGTACGCTCGCGGGCAGCCTCAAGGAATGGCAGGTGGCGGCATGAACGGGCCGCAGATCGAGTTGCGGGCCGGGGAGACGGGCCTGGCCGGATTTCCGTTTGCTGCCGGGGATGTCGGCTCCGTGGTGCGTCCGGGCCGCGTTCGCAACCGCACCAAGACCGAGCCGGAGGAAAAGGTCAAAAAACCGGCCGACGGCGTGCGCAAGAAAACGCCGCCAGCCCGTAAGCCCCCGGCACGCGGGCGTTACGTCGACGAATACGCGCGTCCCGCCGTCTAGCAAGCCGCCCAGGCTTACTCCAGCGCTTCGCGCACATCCGCTTCCAGCGCCTGCGTGCCTGCGGGCGTCTGTAAGACCTCTCCCCGGACCAGAAAGGTATCCTCGACCCGCTCGCCCAGGGTGTCGATCTTGGCGGCGTAGACGCTGACGTCATGCCGCATCAGCGTCTCGGCGACCGCAAACAGCAGGCCTCCGCGATCCGCACAGGTAATCGACAGGGTGTGGCCGCGCCCCTGCGCGTCGGTTTCCAGGCTCACCGTCGTCGGATAGGGATGGTGGCGCTGGTGGCGCGACAGGCGGCCACGCGGCACCGGCTGCATGGGGCGGGCCGGATCGAGGTCGCGTGCCAGTTCGTACTCCACATAGCTCAGGAAGTCGCGGTAGTGAATGCCGCGATTGGCCAGATCCATCACCTGAAAACTGTCGAGCGCATAGCCATGGCGGGTGGTGTGGATCTTGGCTTCAAGGATGGTGTACTGGATGCGGGCGAAGAAGCCGCATATGCGGACAAAGATATCGGGACGGTCGGGTGCGTAGACCAGCACCTGGATGCCTTCGCCGGCCGGTGACAGGCGCGCCCGCACGACGGCGTCGGGGCTGTCGGTGCGGCGCCACAGCATGCGCGCCTGCCAGGCCATGTCGCGGGCGTCGAAGCGGACGAAATAGCGTTCGTCGAGGTGCCGCCACAGCGCGTCGGCCGCATCCGCGGGCAAGCCGTATAGCGCCAGGTTGACGCGCGCTTCGTTCTGCCTGGCGGCGATGTCGGGTCGGGCAAGCGCATCCCCCTCCAGTTGAACCCTGGCCGCGTGGTAGAGGTCTTCCAGCAGCTTGCCTTTCCAGGCATTCCAGACCTTGGGGCTGGTGCCGCGGATGTCGGCCACGGTCAGCAGATACAGTGCCGCCAGTCGGCGCAGCGTGCCGACTTTGGCGGCAAAGGCGGCGATCACGCCGGGGTCGCTGATGTCCTCCTTTTGCGCCGTGCGCGACATTACCAGATGCATGCCCACCAGCCAGGCAACCAGTTCGCTGTCCGGCCTGTCGAGGCCGTGCTGGCGGCAAAACCGCCGCGCATCGACCGTACCCAGTTCGGAGTGGTCGCCGCCGCGACCCTTCGCAATATCGTGAAACAGCGCAGCCAGGTAGAGCAGCTCAGGCTTGTCGAAGGCGGCGATCAGCCGGCTGGCGAGCGGAAATTCGTGTGCCAGTTCAGGTACGGTGAAGCGCCGCATGTTGCGCAGCACGGTGAGGATGTGCTCATCCACCGTGTAGACGTGGAACAGGTCGTGCTGCATCTGTCCGACCACGCGGCCGAATGCCGGAATGTAGCGTGCCAGCAGCCCGTAGCGGTGCATCGCCCGCATGGCCCGCGTGATGCCGGTTGGCTGGCGCAGCAGCGTCATGAACAGCGCGCGGTGCGTGGGATCGGCGCGGAAGGCGGCATCGATGCAGGTGCTGCCGCGCCACAGCGCGCGCAGCGTGGCCGGCTCGAATCCGGCGAGTACCGGGTGTTGGGCGTAGACGATGAAGGCGCGCAGCAGGGCGTCGGGTTTGCGCTCGAACAAGTCGGGCTCGCGTGCTTCGAGCAGCCGGGCGCGCACCTGAAAATCCGCATCGATCGGCTCGGGCGGCGCCGTCACCGGGAACAGCCGCACCCGCAGCGACTGGATGAGAATGTCGTTGGCGCGCTGGATCAGCTTGGCGGCGCGATAATAGCCTTGCATCAGGCGTTCGCCGGCGGTGACAACTCTGCATCGAGCTTGCTCGATAGCAGATTGCCTGCCTTTGGTGCGCTTGTTGGCGGTGGCGGCGAGTCCCAGGCGCTCGGCGAGTTCGGTCTGATAATCGAAGGCGAGGCGGTCTTCGCGTCGCTTCGCCAGGATATGCAGATGAATCCGCAGAGCCGACAGCGCGCGCTCCTCGCGCGCAATGCGGCGCGCCTCGGCGCGGGTCAGCAGGCCGGCGCGCGCGATGCCGTTCCAGCCGTCGGTGATGCCGCAGGCTTGCGCCAGCCAGTGGATGGTGTGCAGGTCGCGCAATCCGCCGGGGCTGTCCTTCAGGTTGGGTTCGAGCTTGTAGGCGCTGTCGTCGAAGCGGGCATGGCGTGCCTGCTGCTCGGCCAGCTTGCCGTCGAAAAAATGCTGGGCGTCGAAGCGTGCCTGAAAGCGGTGGGTGAAGGCGTCGAACAGCGCGGCGGCGCCCCACACGAAGCGCGCTTCCAGCAGATTGGTTTCCACCGTGATGTCGGCGTCGGCCTCGGCGATGCAGGACTCGATGGTGCGCACGCTGTGGCCGATTTCCAGCCCGACATCCCAGCAGGCCTGCACCCAGCTTTCCAGAGTGGCCTGCTGTTCGGGCGTGGGGTCGTGCGGCAGCAACAGCAGCACATCCACGTCCGAGCCGGGAAAGAGTTCGCCGCGTCCGTAACCGCCGACGGCGGCGAGACAGAAGCTGGCGGGCAGGGCGAGCCGCGTACCGATTTCCGACAACACGCCGTCCACCAGCGCGGCGTGGCGCGACAGATAGCGGGTGGCTGATGGATTTTCAAGATAGGCCGCGGCAAGCGCTGCGCGGCCCGATTTGAGTCGCTCGCGAAGATCGGCGAACGGCGGGTGGCTCACGCGGCGTGGCGGATGCGGTCGGGCGCGGCCGGGGCGCCGGCCGACACGGTCAACACTTCATGACCACTGTCGGTGACCAGAATCGTGTGCTCCC
>CAMTWC010000029.1:0-12675 GCA_947085345.1 uncultured Gammaproteobacteria bacterium
CAAGGCCAGCCCCAGTTCTCCGACCGGCGGCCTCATTACCGGCAGCAAGTAAGGCATGACAACCGATACCGGCGCGCATCCGCGCATCCGTTCCTATGTCCTGCGCGCCGGCCGCGTCGGTTCCGGCCAGGCGCGCGCGCTGGCCGAAATCGGCCCCCGTTTCATGTTGCCCTACCAGCCTGCCGTGCTCGATCTTGAAGCCGTGTTCGGCCGTGCTGCACCGCGCATCCTGGAAATCGGCTTCGGCATGGGCGAAGGGCTGGCCGAGATTGCCGCCGCCCATCCCGAAAGCGACTACCTCGGCGTCGAGGTCCACACGCCGGGCGTGGGCGCATTGCTGAAGCAGCTCGGCGAGCGGGGGCTCGCCAATGTGCGCGTCATCCAGCACGACGCCGTCGAGGTGCTGACCCACATGCTGGCGCCGGCAAGCCTTGCCGGCATCCACATTTTCTTCCCCGATCCCTGGCACATGAAGCGCCACCACAAGCGCCGCCTGATCCAGCCGCCACTGGCGAGACTGCTGGCCAGCCGCCTTGCGCCCGGCGGCTATATCCATCTGGCCACCGATTGGCAGGACTACGCCGAGCAGATGCTGGCGGTGCTCTCCGCCGAGCCGTTGCTTGCCAATACCGTGGCGGATTACGCGCCGCGCCCAGACACCCGTCCGCTCACCAAGTTCGAGCAGCGCGGCATCCGTCTGGGGCACGGGGTGTGGGATATGGTATTCCGCCGGATTTAAAAACCGCGGCGTCATGCGGCTATGATGCAGGCATGGACATCCTCGCCCTCGTCAAATCCGCATTCGCGCTGTTTGCCATCGTCGACCCGGTTGGCGTCATCCCCATTTTCCTTCTGGCCACCCGGGGCTACACGCTTGCGCAGAGCCATACGGCGGCGCGGATTGCGGCGCTGACGGTGCTCGGCGTGCTGACCCTGTTCACTTTTGCCGGCGAGCCCATGCTCATGTTTTTCGGCATCCGTCTTGCGGCCTTCTCGGTGGCGGGCGGCCTGCTGCTGTTGTTGCTGGCCCTGTCGATGGTGCAGGCGCACGTCAGCCCGCAGCGGCAGACTGAGGACGAGGCGCTGGAAGCCGAGGAAAAGGATGCAGTCGGCGTGGTGCCGCTGGGCGTGCCCCTGCTGGCCGGGCCGGGGGCGATCACCCATGTGATCGTGGCATCGGGGGCGGCGCAGGGCGATGTGTTGAGCCAGAGCTTGTTGCTGATTCCAGTTGCGCTGGTGGCCTTGTCGGTGTGGCTGGCGTTTCGCGCGGCGCCGATGATCGCACGGCGGCTGGGCAAAACGGGAATCCACGTCGTCACCCGCCTGATGGGTTTGATCATCGCCGCGATTTCGATCGAGATGATTGCGAGCGGGCTCGGTACGCTGTTTCCGGGTCTGCTGGCCTGATCCGGTGCATCACGCACCGACTTGGCGCGAGCCTGGCCCAAAGCGCCTGTCATCCGTGCGTTCTATCATGCATTTATTGCTGGCGCGATCATTGCGTCGGCTTCATTGATTTCAATACGGGAGCACGACATGGAATTCGGTATCGTCGGACTTGGCCGCATGGGCGGCAACATGGCGCGGCGGCTGGCGCGCAAGGGCATCCGCATCGCAGTGAACAATCGCAGCCATGACGTGAGCGAAGCCATCTCGGCGGAAACCGGGCACCTGGCCTGCGCCACGCTGGTTGACCTGGTCGCCGCATTGCAGCCCCCGCGCATCGTCTGGCTGATGCTGCCTGCCGGCGAGGCCACCGAGGCGGCGCTGACCACGCTGCTGCCACTGCTGGGCCCGGGTGATCTGGTGGTCGACGGCGCCAATGCGTATTACAAGGACGATCAGCGCCGCGCCGGCCTCTTGGCGGCGCAGCAGGTCGAGTTTGCCGACGCTGGCGTGTCGGGCGGCGTGTGGGGACTGGACAATGGCTACTGCATCATGTTCGGCGGTTCGGATGCTGCGGCCGCGCGGCTCAAGCCCTACATGGAGGTGCTGGCGCCGACGCCGACCGACGGCTGGCTGCACACCGGTCCGGTCGGCTCCGGCCACTTCGTCAAGATGGTTCACAACGGCATCGAGTACGGCATGATGCAGGCCTTCGCCGAAGGCTTTGCGCTGATGAAGAACAAGCCGGGCTTCGACCTCGACATCGGCGCAATCGCCGAGCTGTGGCGGCACGGCAGCGTGGTGCGTTCCTGGCTGCTGGACCTGTCGGCGGATTTTCTGGCGCAGGATCAGGCGCTGGAATCCATCGAGCCCTTCGTCGCCGATTCGGGCGAGGGGCGCTGGACTGTGCTCGAATCGGTCGAGCAGGGCATCCCCACACCGGTGATGTCGCTGGCCTTGATGATGCGTTTTGCCAGCCAGGGCAAAAATGATTTTGCGGCGAAAGTGCTCGCCAAGATGCGCCAGGGCTTCGGCGGCCACGCCGTCAGGGAAGAGGGCAAATGAACGCCGGCCTCGAAGCGTCGCTGCCGTGCACCTTCGTCATCTTCGGCGCCACCGGCCATCTCTCCACCCACAAGCTGCTGCCCGCGCTGTATCACCTGGAGGCGGCAGCACGCCTGTCAGAATCGCTCAACATCGTGGCGTTTTCGCGCAGGCAGTGGAATGACCACGACTGGCACGATCATATGCGCGAAGTCCTGGCCGACAAGATCAAGGGTGGGATCAATACGCCGGTGTTCGAGCGCTTCCTTGCGCGCTTCAGCTACCAGCAGGGCGACCTCAACGACGTCGCTTCGTATGAGGCACTGGCCAGCCGCCTGCCGTCAAGCGAAGCGTGCCCGAGCACGGTGTTCTACCTCGCGATCAAGCCGGCGGAGTTTTCCGCGGTGATCCACAACCTCGAAGCCGTCGGCCTCAACAGGCCGCGCGGCCTCAATCGCGTGGTGCTGGAAAAACCCTTTGGCGAAGACATCGAATCGGCGCGCGTGCTGAACCAGCTGCTGCACCAGCATTTCGACGAGGAGCAGATCTTTCGCATCGACCATTTTCTGGGCAAGGAAACGGTACAGAACCTGCTCGTCTTCCGTTTTGCCAACACGCTGATCGAGCCCTTGTGGAACCGCAATTTCATCGACCACGTGCAGATCACCGTGGCCGAATCGATCGGCATCGAGAATCGCGCCGATTATTACGACCGCGCCGGCGCGCTGCGCGACATGCTGCAAAACCACCTGATGCAGCTGCTCACCGTCGTCGCCATGGAGCCGCCTGCCGCACTCGAAGCCGATGCGCTTCACGACGAAAAGGTGAAGGTGCTGCGCTCGATCCGCCCGATCGCCAAGCGCGCGGTGCACGCGCATGCGATTCGTGCGCAATACGCGCGCGGCACGATCGACGGCAAGACCGTGCCGGGTTACCAGCAGGAAGAAAACGTCGAGCCGAATTCCATCACCGAGACCTTTGTCGCCGCCAAGTTCTATATCGACAACTGGCGCTGGCGCGGGGTGCCGTTCTATCTGCGTACCGGCAAGCGCATGCCGCACCAGAGGTCGATGATCGCGATCCGCTTCCGCCATCCGCCGCAGCAGCTGTTTCGCGAAACCCCGCTCGAGTCGGTCGATCCCAACTGGATACTGCTGTCGATCCAGCCGGACGAATCGATGCGCATGGAAATCCACGTCAAGCAGCCGGGGCTCGACATGGACACGCGGCTGATGCAGATGCTCGCGAGTTTTCTGAAGACCGACGAACAGACGCTCGACGCCTACGAAACCCTGCTGCTCGACGTCATCGAGGGCGACCGCTCGCTGTTCTTGCGCTTCGACGAAATCGAATGGGCGTGGCGGGTGGTCGACCCCATCCTCAAGCACTGGACGGTCGAGCGCGAATACATTCCGACCTACCCCGCCGGCAGCTGGGGGCCGGCAGACGCCAACCGCCTGTTCGACAGCGACGACCAGACCTGGCGCAACGAGCTGTGATGCTGCCCGAATGGCGGGTGTTTGCCGACGCCGATGCGCTGGTGGCGGCGCTGGCCGATGCGCTGTGCGCCGAGGCCGAGGCTGCGCTCGCGGCACGCGGCGTGTTTCATCTGGTGCTGGCGGGCGGCAGCACGCCGCGTGAACTCTATCGCGCGCTGGCGGACCGGCGCGCGGGCGATGCGCGCTGGCAGGTCTGGTACGGCGACGAACGCTGCCTGCCTTTAGACCACCCGGAGCGCAACAGCGTGATGGCCGAAGCGGCGTGGCTTGCGGCTTCGCGCATTCCGCCCGAAAACCGTCGCCCGATCCCGGCCGAACTCGGCGCGGTCGAGGCCGCCGCGCGCTATGCCGGCTGGCTGAAAGCCGTGGCGGATTTCGATGTGGTCCTGCTCGGCATGGGCGAGGACGGGCATACCGCGAGCCTTTTTCCGGGACACGACTGGGGCGCCGCGCCGAATAGCCCGGATGTGCTGGCGGTTTATGCTGCGCCCAAACCCCCACCCGAACGGGTGAGCCTGTCGGCGGCGCGGCTGGGTCGTAGTGCGAAAGTGTGGTTCGTGGTCACCGGTTCGGGCAAGCGCGAAGCGCTGCTGCGCTGGAAAAGCGGGGAAGCGCTGCCGGCGTCGGCCGTGCGCGGCAGGCAGCAAACCGTCGCCTGGCTGGACGCCGCCGCCTGGCCGGCCGGGGATTGATCACTCGGCCGCGTCGGGTTTCGGCTCGGCCGGTTCTTTGGACTTGTTCGCCGCAGCCGCCAGCATCGCCTGGCGCGATTCCGGGGTTTCCAGGCTGATGCGGCCGAGGGTGCCGGTGCGGTAATCGGTGAGCAGGATCATCGCGGCCTTTTCCAGGTCGAGTTCGCCTCCGCGCCCTTTCAGAATGCAGCCGCGTTTTTTCGCCACCGCTTCCAGCACCCCGGGCGCGTCGAGCCCGTCGAGCGAAAACCCGTAGCGCGCCTTCAGCAGGGCCGGGTAGCGCCCGAGCAGGATGCCCGCCAGAAATACCGCCACCTCCTCGTCGATCACCGCGTTGCGGCCGATCGCGTGACTGGCCGCCAGCATGAAGCCGTCGGCATCGTGCTCGATCTTCGGCCAGGTCATCCCCGGCGTGTCGACCAGAATAAGACGCGGCGACAGGTTGATGCGCTGCTGCGACTTGGTCACCGCCGGCTCGTCGCCCACCGCCGCCACCCGGCGCTTCACCAGCGCGTTCAGCAGGGTGGATTTGCCGACATTGGGGATGCCCATGATCATCAGCCGCAGCGGCTTGAAGGCGTCGTCGCGGTGCGGCGCAAGCTTCTGCGCCAGCGCCGGCAGCTTCGCCACGTCGCCCGGCTTCTTGGCGGAGATCGCCACCGCCATCACGCCGGGCTGCTTGTTGAAATAGTCCAGCCAGGCGCGGGTGGCCTCGGGATCGGCGAGGTCGGTCTTGTTCAGGAGCTTGAGGCAGGCCCGCTGGCGATGGGTGCGCAGCTCGTGAATCATCGGGTTGCTGCCGGCTTCCGGCAGGCGCGCGTCGAGCACCTCGACCACCACGTCGATCTGCGCCATCGTCTCCGCGGCTTTCTTGCGCGCGGTGGTCATGTGACCGGGGAACCACTGGATCGCCATGGGGTAAAGGTGTCAGGAAAGGGACGCGATTATCCCGGAAACGGCAGTTTCCAGGATAAATCCCGTTCGTCCGGGATTATCCGGCACCGCCGCCGCTTCCCACGCCGTGCGCCGCCTGCAATACCAGCGCGTCGAAGTCGGCCGCGCTCATCAGGCCGCGCTCGGCGACGATGTCGCGCACCGGACGGCCGGATTTTTCCGATTCCTTGGCGACTTCGGCCGCCTGCATGTAGCCGATCCGGGTGTTGAGCAGGGTGGCGAGTGCGACGCTCTGGTGGATGAAGAAGGCGCAGCGCTCGCGGTTGACGACGATGCCCTTGAGATTTTTTTCGGTGGCGGCGTTCATCGCATTGGTCAGCCAGTCCATGGCGTCGAACAGCGCGCTGCCCAATGCCGGCATCATCACGTTGAGTTCCATCTGCCCGGCCTGCACCATGTAGGACACGGCGGCGTCCTGGCCCAGCACCTGGAAGCACACCTGGTTGAGCATCTCGAACATCACCGGGTTGACCTTGCCGGGCATGATGCTGGAGCCCGGCTGCACTGGCGGCAACTGGATTTCGCCGAGGCCGGTGCGCGGGCCGGATGCCAGCAGGCGCAGGTCGTTGGAGATGCGGGTGAGCTCCAGCGCGAGGTTGCGGATTTCGCCCGACAGCCGTGCCAGGTCGTTCATCGACTGCATCTGCGCGACCAGCTGGCCGACGCGGATCGGTTCATTGGTGAGCTTCGCCAGTTCGGCGGCGGCGCGCGCCGGGTAGTCGGGCGAGGTGTTGAGTCCGGTGCCGGCGGCGGAACCGCCCAGCCCGATTTCGCACAGCGCCGGGCGCACCGCATCGAGCGCCGCTGCGCAGCGGGCGAGCGTCCACGCGTAGCCGGCGAATTCCTGCCCCAGCGTGGTCGGCACCGCGTCCTGCAAATGGGTGCGGCCGGATTTCACCGTGTCGCGCTCGCGTTCGGCCAGGCGCGAAAACTCCGCGGCCATGGCATGCACCGCCGTGGTCAGGCGCGGCAGCTTGGCCAGCGCGGCCAGCCGGATCGCGGTGGGAATGGTGTCGTTGGTGCTTTGCCCCATGTTGACGTCGTCGTTGGGGTTGACCGGCTTGTACGCGCCTTTTTCCCCGCCCAGCGCGACGTTGGCAAGGTTGGCAATGACTTCGTTGCTGTTCATGTTGTGGCTGGTGCCGGCGCCCGCCTGGAAGCGGTCGACCACGAACTGATCGCCATACTCGCCGGCGAGAATCTTTTCGCAGGCGGCGACGATGGCGTCGCGTTTTTCTTCGGAGAGCCAGCCCGGCTGGCAGTTGGCGCGCGCGGCGGCAAGCTTGATCCGCACGTGCGCTAGTACGAAATCCTTATCCGGGAGGCGGCCCGAAATGGGAAAATTCGCGACGGCGCGTGCGGTTTGCGCGCCGTACCAGGCGTCCCGGGGAACCTGAACCTCGCCGAGCGAGTCTTTCTCAATGCGAAATTTATTCGTGGCGAATTCATTCATGATGGAAAAACCAATGCAGACATTACAAAGAAAACGATTTTATCCGATGTGGCTGGCGGGGCTGCTGCTGGCGCTGACGGCGTCATGGGTGCAGGCGGCGGATTTCAGGGTGACCGACACCAACGGCAAGACCCATACGCTGTCCGGACACAAGGGTAAATGGGTGCTGGTGAATTACTGGGCGACCTGGTGCCCGCCCTGCCTGGAGGAGATTCCTGACCTGATTGCGCTGCACGAAAACAAGAAAAACAATCTTGTGGTCATCGGCGTGGCCATGGATTACCGCAGCGCCAAACAGGTGACCGATTTTGCCGAGGGCCTGTTTGTCGATTACCCGATTGTGCTGGGCACCCCCGAAATCGTGAGCCAGATCGGGCCGGTGCAGGGCTTGCCGACTACCTACCTGTATAACCCGGATGGTAAAATGGTCGCGCAGCAAGTGGGCTTGATTACCCGTGCGGCGGTGGAAAACTACATCGCCAGCAAGCCGGCCCGCCCGAAAAAATAATACTGCCTGCAACATGAGGGTACCCCATGCGTCAACTGCTTATCGCGTTTTTGCTGTTACTTGCTGCGCCCGCCTGGGCAGAGACGCGCGACCCGGCCAACCATTTCTTCCAGCCCATGTTCGGCGACTTGCGGACCGATTTGCAGGAAGCCAGAAAGCAGGGCAAGCAGGGCATTTTCCTGTTTTTCGAAATGGACGACTGCCCTTGGTGCGAGCGCATGAAAACCACCATCCTCAACCAGTCCGACGTGCAGGATGACTACCGCGCAAAATTCCTGCTGTATCCGATCGACGTCAACGGCGGCACGGAAATGACCGATTTCCAGGGCAATCACACGACCGAAAAGGCGTTTGCCCTTGGCCTGCGCGTGCGCGCCACGCCGGTGCTGATGTTTTTCGATCTTGACGGCAAGCTGATGGCGCGCCATACCGGCCCGGTCAAGGACAAGGCCGAATTCCTGCTGCTGGGGCGCTATGTCAGCGAGGGCGCCTACGCGACGCAGCCCTTCACCAAATACAAGCAAGGCAAATGAAGCGCATCGCCTGCGGTGTGATACTGGCGTGGGCATTTTCCGGCGCGGCAGCGGCGGAGGGCCTGACGCTGGACGAGGCGCTGGCCGCCGTGGCGGCGGCCCATCCCGACCGGCGCCTGGCCGAGAGCGATCTGGCGCTGTCGCGCGCCGACCGCGACCAGGCGGCCAGCCGCCAGGATTTCAGTCTGTTTCTGGACGGCAGCCTGCGCAGCGGACGCCGCCCGGATGATGGCTGGGAAGCCGACAATATCGGCCGCATCGTCGCGCGCAAGCCTTTGCTGGATTTCGGCCGAACCGGCCAGGCCGTCGCCGCGGCCGACCAGGAAATCGCTGCGCGCCAGGCAGACCTCCTCAATATCGAGAGCCTTCGCCGCATCGACATCATGGCGCGTTACTTCGATGTTTTGCTGGCCGATCAGCAGTACGTCGCGGACAACGAATTCATGACGGTGGCCTATCTCGACTGGGACAAGGCCCGTGAGCGTTTCGAACTGGGCATCGGCAGCCGTCCCGACCTGTTGCGGCTGGAAGCGTTCTACCAGGATTGGCGGGAACGCCGCAATGCCAGCCTGCAACGCATGCGCAGCGCCCGGCAGAAGCTTGCGCATGCCATGCATCGCCCGGGCAGGCTGCCGACCACACTCGCCGAACCGGTCCTGCAGGGCAATGCCCGGCCAGTGCCCGACTACGATTCGCTGCTGCCCTGGGTGTTGCAGAAGAATCCGCGCGTGCAGGCCCTGCAGGCGCAGCTTGCGGCCGCGGACGCGCGACTTGCTGCGATTCGCGCCGAACGCAATCCGACGCTCGACGCCGAAGTGGTCGGTGGGGGCTACAGCCGCGATGCGGTCACGCGTGACCGCGTGAGTGCCGGGCTGGTGTTCAATATCCCGCTTTACCAGGGCGGCCGGGTGGATGCCCGGGTGGCGCGCGAACAGGCGCTGAAGGAGCGTCGCGCCGCTGAGCTGGACAAACTCAAGCTCGATCTTTCGGACACCCTTCTCGCCACTTTGCAGGAAATCGACTGGCTGCGCGGCAGCGGCCGTCCCGCCGCCGACAAGCAGGTGGAATATCGCGATTGGGCGCTGGAGCGCGCGCGGGCCGAGTATGAGCTCGAACTGAAAACCAATCTGGGAAGCAGCATGGCGGAAACCCAGACGGCGCAGTTGCGGCGCAAACAGGTGGAATACCGTCTGGCGCTGGCGCTCGCCCGGCTGGAAGCATTGTCCGGCGGCAGCCTGCCGCCTGTTGAGGGAGCTCAGTAATGAAGCAGCGCATTGTGGCTATCGTACTGGCCGGTGTTTGTCTGGGGGCGTCCGGCTCGCCGTGGGCGGCTGGGCGGGTCGAACTCACCACCCGCGTATCCGGCGTGGTCGAAGAAGTCCTGGTGAAACCCGGGCAGCGCGTGAAAAAAGGCGCGGTGCTGCTGCGTCTCGACAAGACCGTGCTGCAGGCCCGACTCGACGAGGCGACGGCGGAGCAGGCGCGCGCGGATGCCGATGAGGCGGACGCCAGGCGCGAACTGGAGCGGGCGGAGGAACTGTTCAACCGCACCGTGTCGTCGACCAGCGAACTCGAGGCGGCCACGCTGCGCCACGCACGCGCGAAAGCCGCCCTGTCGGGTGCCAATGCGCGCCTCGTGATTGCGCAAAAGAACCTCGGCGACGCCGAACTCAAGGCGCCGTTTAGCGGTGTGGTCAGTTCGGTGCCGGGCGGGCCGGGCACCGTGGTGACGGCGGACTGTCAGCCGAAGACGCTGGTTGTCCTGGGTTCGGGACAGCCCTGATCGGATCGAGGCCTTCGCCCCATGCGTTTGACGGCCCCGGCTCCCATTTCCGCCGCCTGATGCGGTGATGCCACTGCGGCGATCACCCTGCGGCACATCGGCAGAACGGCGTTGAAGCCCGTCAAATCCCGCACCTCACTCATCTGCCGATAGGCCGGGGATTGGGTTCCCACCAGCGTGGCCATGAATTCCAGTACGTAGCTGCGTCCCGCTTCCAGGCTGTCTGCGGGCTGGCTGGCTGCGACGGGGGCGTCGCCTGTGCTTGCTGCTGCCGGATACGGGTGCGGCCTGTGCGACAGCCCCGTCGGGCTGGGGCTGGATGAATCCGCTTTGCAGCAAATCGTTCAGCATCGTTTCCAGTTCGGCGCAGCTGGGCAACTTGTTGCGCAACTCGACAAACGAAATGCCGTTTCCGATGGCGAACAGGATTTGCCGCCGTCTGGGCAGCAAGGTGTGGCCGTGGTTGAAGATTTCTTCGTGTCCCTTTTCCGTGCGGAACAATTGCATTGTCATGTCCATGGCGTCTCCCAGAAGCGGGAAACGCTCGCGGGATTTGCCGGTAAAACGCCTGGGTTCAGGGGGCATAGCTGCCTCAGTCGGGAAGGGTTTCGATCACATCCAGCACGACTCGCGTGCGGGTATGCAGGATGGCCACCTCCGTCCCGATCACGATGCGCACATAGCCATCCGGTAAGCGGCTCAGGCGTCTTTCCACGTCGGCTGGCAGGGTTTCCCACGTCACGCCGGGCGGGACGCCTTGATGGCGCTGCATCCTGAATGCATGCCCCGGCGGGATCTTGCCCTGCTTGGCCAAACCTGGTGGCAGACCGCGGTAATGACCGCGGTAGTAGTCCCGGATGATCGCGCGGTCGCGGTCGCTGAAGACCACGCGCACATCGTAATCGCGGTCGTGCACGCGCACCTCGCCATAGCGGGGAGGGGTTTCACAGCCGGACAGACTTGCCAGGGCTGCAACGATCAGAAATGCGCTCAGTCGGTTTCTCATGTGGCTTTTCCCGGCAGGGTGGGCGGCTGGATGGTGCCGGCTCAAGCTCAGCTGCGCGATGCGGCGGATGCGTCGGCCGATCGGGTGCTGGGGGTGTAATCCCAGTGGCGCTTCCAGGCGCCGACGACGAGGTTGGGATATTCAGGGCGCCCCAGGCTGCCGTTGTAGCGGCCCAGTGCGCGGAACAGATCGCCGCGTTCGATGTCGATGTAGTGGCGCAGGATCAGCGCGCCGTATCTTAAATTGGTGCGCAGCTGGAACAGGTTGTGGTCGGGGCTGCCGATGGTCTTGACCCAGAACGGCATCACCTGCGTGTAGCCGCGCGCGCCCACCGGCGACACCGCATATTTGCGGAAACCGCTTTCGACCTGGATCAGTCCCAGCATCAGTTGCGGATCGACCCCGGCGCGCGAGGCTTCCCAGTGCAGGGTGGTCAGGAACTCCAGCCGCTCGGCCTCGTCCGGCATGCGCTTGGCGAGCCGGCGCGACATTTCCTTGAGCCAGGCCGCCTCGTCGGCGACGTTGTGAAACGCGGTGCGGGTGACCGCGGTGTCGGCCAGGGCACGCTGCAGCGAGGCGCGCACATTGGCCGACATCGCCTCCTCGCGCTGCCCGCCCGCCTGCGCGGGCAGGGCAAGCAGCAGGGCGGCGATCAAGAGGCCGATGTGCGTGGTCTTGTTCATGTCAGCTTTCCAGCAATCCTTTCAAAAATGCCGTTGCGTCGGCCAGCGCAATTTTTTGCGCTTCGCCACTTCGACCCGCTGCGGCCTGGCGCGGCTGGTACTCGATCACGCCGTCCTTCAATCCGCGTTCGCCGATCGTGATGCGGTGCGGGATGCCGATCAGCTCGGCATCGGCAAACATCACGCCGGGGCGTTCGTCGCGGTCGTCCAGCAGCACGTCGAAACCGGCGGCCGTCAGTTCAGCATAGAACGTATCGGCGGCGGTCTTAACCATCTCGCTCTTGCCGTAGCCGATGGCTACAATCACCAGCAAGAACGGTGCCATCGTCGTCGGCCAGATGATGCCCTTCTCGTCGTGGTGCTGCTCGATGGCGGAGGCCACGATGCGCGACACGCCGATGCCGTAGCAGCCCATTTCCATTGCCTGGGCCTTGCCCGCCTCGTCCAGATAGGTGGCGTTCATCGCCTGCGAATACTTGCTGCCGAGCTGGAACACGTGGCCGACCTCGATGCCGCGGCACAGCTGCAGCGTGCCACGGCCGTCGGGACTGGGGTCGCCAGGAATAACATTCCGTATATCGGCCACAACATCCGGTTCCTGCAGGTCGCGCCCGAAATTGACGCCGGCCAGGTGGAATTTCGGTTTGTTCGCGCCGCAGACGAAATCGCTCATCGCCGCGACCGTGCGGTCCGCGATGACGCGGATGCGGGCGCGATCGAGCCCGACGGGGCCCAGAAAACCAGGCGGGCAGTCGAAGGCCGCGCGGATCTCGGCCTCGCTCGCCAGCCGGAAATCCGCGAGGCCTGGGAGCTTGCCGAGTTTGACTTCGTTCAGCATGTGGTCGCCGCGCAGCAGCAGGACGACCATCTGCTCGCCGGCGCTGCCGTTGACCATCGCGGCGATGAGCTTCACGGTGCGGGTGAGCGGAATATCGAGCAGGGCGGCGACGTCTTCGCAGGTGGTCTGTTTCGGCGTCTCGACTTCGCGCAGCGTTTCCTGCGGCGCGGCACGCGGCGCGGCGGGGGCGAGCGCCTCGGCCAGTTCGACGTTGGCGGCGAAGTCGGAATCCGGGCAGTAGGCGATCAGGTCCTCGCCGGAGTCCGCCAGCACGTGAAATTCGTGCGAGGCGGAGC
>CAMTWC010000030.1:0-18819 GCA_947085345.1 uncultured Gammaproteobacteria bacterium
CACCGCCAAACTTCTTCGCCATAATGGTGGTTATCGCCGCGGTCAAGGTGGTCTTGCCGTGGTCAACGTGTCCAATGGTGCCAACGTTCACGTGCGGTTTGGTCCGCTCGAATTTTTCCTTAGCCATTTCAAGTACCCCTCAATTTTGCACAAGTAATGATGCGACGACTTTGACAACTGCGAAATAAACTGGTGCGCCACCTTAACCAGTGGCACCCAAAAACCTGGTGCGCCACCTTAACCAGTGGCACCCAAAAACCTGGTGCGCCACCTTAACCAGTGGCACCCAAAAACCTGGTGCCCATGGGCAGGATTGAACTGCCGACCTCTCCCTTACCAAGGGAGTGCTCTGCCACTGAGCTACATGGGCCTTGGGACTTACTACCAAATAAGCCCACACAAAAAACTGGAGCGGGTGAAGGGAATCGAACCCTCGTCTTAAGCTTGGAAGGCTTCAGCTCTACCATTGAGCTACACCCGCATGGGGTGGGCCGTGGTTGTAAAGCCGCTCAAGCGCCAACAACCACGCTCCTCCCGCTTCGCCCTGCTCGAAACTGCAAAAAAATCTGGTGGTGGGGGAAGGATTCGAACCTTCGAAGGCAGAGCCGTCAGATTTACAGTCTGATCCCTTTGACCGATCGGGAACCCCACCCAAACGAAGCGCGAGATTATAGGGTCTTTCAGAATCCCCTGTCAAACACCCTCGCGGGAAAGTGCGCGGTTTCACACATTGAACAGGAAATTCAGGACATCGCCATCCTTGACGACGTACTCCTTGCCCTCGGCACGCATCTTGCCCGCCTCCTTCGCCCCCTGCTCGCCCTTGCAGGCGATGAAATCGTCAAACGAGATGGTCTGTGCGCGGATGAAGCCCCGCTCGAAATCAGTGTGGATGACCCCCGCCGCCTGCGGTGCGGTGTCGCCCTTGTGGATGGTCCACGCCCGCACCTCCTTCACGCCGGCGGTGAAATAGGTCTGCAGGCCCAGCAGATCGTAAGCCGCACGGATCAGGCGATTGAGCCCGGGCTCGTCCCAACCGAGCTCCTTCAGGTATTCCACGCGGTCTTCCGGCGACAGTTCCTGCAGTTCGGCCTCCAGTGCGGCGCACACGGGGACGACCGGCGCCCCTTCCTTTTCCGCAAACGCCTTGAGCGCATCGAGCATGGGGTTGTCGTGAAAGCCGTCCTCGCTGACGTTGGCCACATACAGGGTGGGTTTCACCGTCATCAGGCACAGCGGCTTGATCGCCGCCATGCCCTCCGCGTCCAGCCCGGCTGCACGCGCGGGGCGGCCTTCGTTCAGCGCAGCCAGCACCGGCTTCAAGGCCTCCACGATGACTTTCGCGTCCTTGTCGCCCCCGCGCGCCGCTTTTTCATACCGGATCAACGCTTTTTCAGCGCTTGCCAGGTCAGCGAGCGCCAACTCGGTGGCGATGGTTTCCACGTCGGAGATCGGATCGACCTTGCCGGAAACATGAATCACGTTTTCGTCGTAAAAGCAACGCACTACGTGGCAGATCGCGTCCGTTTCACGGATGTTGGCGAGAAACTGGTTGCCCAGCCCCTCGCCCTTGGAGGCCCCAGCGACCAGGCCGGCGATATCGACGAACTCGACGATCGCCGGCACGACGCGCTGCGGCTTGACGATCTCGGCCAGTTGCGCCAGACGCGGATCCGGCACTTCGACCACGCCGGTGTTCGGCTCGATGGTGCAGAAGGGATAGTTTTCCGCCGCGATACCCGCCTGGGTCAGCGCGTTGAACAGGGTGGATTTTCCGACGTTGGGCAGGCCAACGATGCCGCATTTGAGACTCATGGTTTTTCCTGGGATGGGGGTGACGCGGGTTTGGTGTTGGCGCGCTGGGTGGCGGCGTTCCATTCGCCTTTTTCGATCAGCGGCATCAGGTCCAGCGCACGTTCGATGGCGGCGTCGATTTCAGCCTGCTCCTCGCGGCGTGGCGGTTTCAGGACGTAGTTGACGACCTCGTTGCGGTCGCCCGGATGGCCGATGCCGATGCGCAGCCGCCAGTAATCCTGCGTGCCCAGGTGCGCGGTGATGTCCTTCAGGCCGTTGTGGCCGCCCATGCCGCCGCCAAACTTGAGGCGCAACTGGCCGGGCGGGATGTCGAGCTCGTCGTGCACCACCAGTATCTCGGCCGGCGCAATGCGATGAAAGCGCGCGAGCGCCCCGACCGCCTGGCCGGAACGGTTCATGAAGGTCTGCGGCAGCAGCATCCAGACGTTTCCTGGACTGCGCCCGACGATGCCGTGAAAGCGGGATTCATGCGCGAGCGGCACCCCCCAGTCCTGCGCGAGGCGCGCGCAAAACCAAAACCCGGCGTTGTGCCGGGTTTCTTCGTAGTCGCGCCCCGGGTTACCGAGGCCGACAATCAGGCGGGGTGCCGTCATGACAACTCACAACGCAACCACAGGCGGGCTGCGTTGATGATCAAGCCGCGGGTGCAGCAGGGGTTCCGGGCGCAGTCTCGTCTGACTTCATGCCCTTGGGCAGCGTGATCGTTGCCACCGCGGGGTTCTCGTGTTGAATGTGCGCAACGAGTTCCACGCCCTCGGGCAGCGCAAGGTCGTTCGCATGGATGGAATGACCCAGCTCCAGCGCACCCATGTCGACCGCGATGAACTCGGGCAAATTGCCCGGCAGGCAGGTCACGTCGATTTCAGTCGCCACATGGCTGACTTTGCCGCCACCGGTCTTGACGCCAGGCGCGGCATCCTCGTTCAGGAAGTGCAGCGGCACCTTGACGTGAATCTTGTGCGTTTTGTCGACGCGCTGGAAGTCGATGTGCAGCACCTGCTGCTTGTAGGGGTGCCACTGGGTGTCGCGCAGCAGCACCGACTCCTTGGCGCCATCGACATTCAGCGTCAGCACGGAAGCATGGAAGGCCTCCTTGCGCAGCGCGTGGTAGAGCGCGTTGTGATCCAGTTCGATTTGCATCGGGGCGGCAGTGCCGCCGTAGACGATGCCGGGGACCTTGCCTGCGTGACGCAGACGGCGGCTCGCACCCGTACCTTGCAATTCACGCTTGGCAGCAATAACTTCGATTTCCATAATATTTCTCCAAAATAACTGCTTAATGATGCATTGCCGAAAATAGTCAATGCATACTAAAAGCCCCCGCGACCAGGGGCATTCCCAGCCCGCTATTCGATGAAGAGCGAACTGACGGAATCTTCGTTGCTGATGCGGCGGATGGTTTCTGCCAGCAGTTCAGCCACCGACAATTGCCGGATTTTTGTACAGGCGCGCGCATCGTCGCGCAGCGGAATGGTGTCGGTCACCACCAGTTCGTCGAGCGCGGAATTCGTCACGCGCTCGACCGCGCTGCCGGACAGCACGGCATGGGTGCAATAGGCCATGACCTTTTTCGCACCATGTTCCTTCAGCGCATTCGCCGCCTCGCACAAGGTGTTGGCGGTGTCGACCATGTCGTCCATGATGATGCAGGTGCGATCCTTGACGTCGCCGATGATGTGCATCACCTTCGCCACATTCGGCTTCGGGCGGCGCTTGTCGATGATCGCGAGATCGCACTCGAGGCGCTTGGCAATCGCCCGCGCCCGCACCACGCCGCCCACATCGGGCGACACCACCACCAGGTTCGGGTGGTTGCGCTTCCAGATGTCTCCCAAGAGGATCGGGCTGGAATAGATGTTGTCGACCGGGATGTCGAAAAAGCCCTGGATCTGGTCGGAGTGCAGGTCCATCGTCAGCACCCGGTCCAAGCCCGCGCCCTGCAGCATGTTGGCCACCACCTTGGCGGTGATCGCCACCCGCGCCGAACGCGTGCGCCGGTCCTGGCGCGCGTAGCCGTAATACGGGATGGCCGCGGTGATGCGCCCGGCCGAGGCGCGCTTCAGCGCATCGACCATCACCATCACTTCCATCAGGGTGTCGTTGGTCGGCTGGCAGGTCGACTGCAGCACGAAAACGTCCTTGCCACGCACGTTCTCGAGAATTTCGACCATCACCTCGCCGTCGGAAAAGCGCGACACCGTGGCGCGGCCGAGATGGATATTGAGATGGCGCACCACATCGCTGGCAAGGCGCGGGTTGGCATTCCCGCTGAACACCATCAAGTTGTCTATGGACACACGCGTCTCCGGCGATTTGGCTCAGACACCACAACAAAAACAGCCGCCACCGGCGGCTGTTCGCTTAATCTGGCTGGGGAGGTAGGGATCGAACCTACGAATGTCGGAATCAAAATCCGATGCCTTACCACTTGGCGACTCCCCAATGGGTGCTACTCAGGCGCAAAAGTCATGCAAGGGATGCCTGTCGAGACCCTGCGCCACGAAACCCTGCATCGTTTCGGGCAGCTGCCGCAGCACGTCACGCGCCGCGTCTTCCGTTCCGAAGGATGCAAACACGCAGGCGCCCGAACCAGTCATGCGCGCCTCGCCGAATTGCGCCAGCCATTCGAGATGACGGGCGACCTCGGGGTAGCGGTCGATGACCACGGGCTGCAGGTCGTTACGCCCCACAAGGGGACTCCGACTTTCTACGGGCTGGAACCCGTATAAGGTCGCATGACCCATGCCTGCGGAAAAGGGCGCTATTTTGAGGGGTGGCGTGTTGCGTGTCAATTCCGGCGCAGCAAAAATTGCGGCGGTCGGCACCTGCACCGGCGGCATCAGCACCACATACCAGGCCGGTGGCGCGCTCGCCGGGTGCAGGATTTCGCCCACCCCTTCGGCGAATGCCGTCTGGCCGAACACGAACACCGGCACGTCGGCGCCCAGCTGCAGGGCCAGTTGTTGCAGGGTTTCGCGCGGCAGGTTGAGCTGCCACAGGCGGTTCAGGGCCAGCAGCACGGTGGCGGCGTCGGAGCTGCCGCCGCCGAGGCCGCCCCCCATCGGCAGGACCTTGTCGAGCCGGATGCTCACGCCGGCGTCGGCGGGCGCATGCGCCTGCAGCAGGCGCGCCGCGCGCACGGTCAGGTCACGGTCTTCCGGCACCCCGGGCAGCTCGCCTTCGCGCACCACCCGGCCGTCATCGCGCAGTTCGAGATGCACGGTGTCGGCGCGGTCGATCAGCCGGAATACGCTCTGCAGCAGGTGATAGCCGTCGGCACGCCGGCCGACGACGTGCAGGAACAGGTTGAGCTTGGCGGGGGCGGGATAGGCGTGGCTCATTCAAGTATCCAACTGTCCGCCACCAGGCGGATTTGCAGCCCCTCGCGGGTCACCACCATCCGGCGCGGCCGCGCATCGGCGGCGTATTGCAGGTAATCGATCACCCAGCCATGCTGCCTGAGCTGCGCGATGCGCCCGCCCGCATCCTGCGTCGACTCGAAGGCACTGCCAGGATCGGGGTGCCCCTGCACCCACCACGTCAGGCCCGCCACCGGCAGCGCGTAGCCGAGCGCCTCGCGCGTCAGGGATTCGGCATCGGGCGCGCGGCGCGTGGGCTGGTTCGGCACCTCCAGCGCAACGCCTTCGGCATCGCGCACGATGCGCGCCACGCCCTGCCCCAGCGGCGAGGTCATCAACACCTCGTCGCTTTCCACGCGATGCTGCCAGTGGATCTGGCCGGACAGGCTCTGCTCGCCGCTCTGGACGCCGATGCGTCCCTGCAGGGTCCAGTTGGCCCGGAGGGGCGATTCAAGCGCAGCGGGGGGCGCGGGCGGAATCGCGGCGCAGCCTCCCAGCGCCAGCGCCAGCAGCGCTGCCATCGTGCCGCGACGCATCAGGGCTTGAACCGGTGCAGGGTTTCCAGCAGCAACTCGTTCTGCGGATGGGCCTGCAGACTGGTCTGCCATAAGGTGCCGGCTTCGTCGCGCCGGCCAAGCGCCCACAGGACCTCGCCCAGATGGGCGGCAATTTCGGGGTCGGGTCGGGCCTTATAGGCCCTCTCCAGGTACTCCTTCGCACGCGCCAGGTTGCCTGAACGGTATTGCGCCCAGCCCACGCTATCGAGAATGAAGGGGTCGTCCGGCGCCAGCGACAAGGCCTTGTCGAGCAGGATGACGGCCTCGGCCAGGCGGTTCGTGCGATCGGCCAGGGTGTAGCCGAGCGCGTTGTAGGCTTGGGCATCGTCGGGGCGCAGCACGATCACGCGGCGCAGGTCCGCTTCCAGCATATCCAGTTTGTCGAGCTTTTCAGCCACCATGGCACGGTCGTACAGCAGATCCGCCGAATCGGGAAAGCGCTTGAGGCCTTCCGACAACACGTCAAAAGCCGCTGCATGCTCCTTGCTGTCGCGCAGCAGTTCGGCCTGCGCCTGGAGCAGCCGCACATTCTGCGCGGCGTTCTCGCCGCGCGTGGCGGACAGCAGCGCCCGCGCCTCAGCCAGCTTGCCGGTGCGGGCCAGCATGGCCGCCTGGCGGGCGCGCGCCGACACCAGGTAATTGCCCGACCGGACTTCAAGATAATGGGCGACAGCGGCGTCGGGTCGCTTCATCTGTTCGGCGGCCTGGCCCAGGTAGTAATGCACCGTATCGGGGTCGCGCGGACTGTATTCCAGGGTTTGGGTCAGAAAATCGTGCGCCATCTCCGCATCGCCCATCTGCAGGGACAGCAGGCCGGCGGCAAAGCTGACTTCGGCGTTTTGCGGAAAATCGCGGGTCAGGCGGGTGAACTCATTGCGCGCCTCGGTGAACTGATTGGCGTTGACCAGGGTGCGCGCATAGGCCAGGCGCACCTCGCGTGCGTCGGGGTAAGTCGCCAGAAAGTCGCGCATGAAGCGCATGGCATCGGCGCGCGACGTCTTGCCGAGAATCTGCACGCTCAACAGCGCGGCGGGCTCCCAGCCCGGACGCAGCGTGTCTGCCTGCTGCAAAGCCTTGAGCGCCATCTCGAAATGCCCGGCACTGGTCGCAGCCTGGGCGACCGCAAAGCGCGCTTCCGGCAAGGCCGGATGGTCTGCCGCCAGGCGCTCGACCAATTCCAGCGCGGCCCGGGTGTCGCGCAGCTTGCCCATCAGCCCCGACAGATGCAGAAAGCCGTTGGCAGTATCCTGCTTCAGCAGGGCGCGCAGGATCGGCTCCGCCTCGGTAAGGCTGCCCGCGTTCAGCAACAGCGCCGCCAGCGTTTGCTGCGCACGCTCGGAATCCGGCTCGCCTGCCGCCCACAGCCGGGCAGCCTCCAGCGCGCCGGCCTGGTCACGCGCAAACATCGCAACCTCGGTCGCCCGGCGTGCAATGCGCGGGTCCTGGGTCTGGCGCGCCAGATCGAGATAGGTCGACTGCGCGATATCGATGGCTCCGCGCTGGCCGGCCACCTCGGCCACCAGAAACCTGAACAGGATATCCGGCGTGAGCGGCTGCTTGGGCAGGTCAGCCTGCGCCCTGGCCAGGGCTTCCTCGGCGGGGTCGGCAGCAGATTCGGCCACCCCCTCGGCAGGCGGCTGCGTTTGCACCGCCGCAGGCTGCGACGCCTTGACGACGGGCTGGCTGCACGCGGTCGCGAGCATCAGCGCTGCGTAGAGAGGAAGGATTTTGAGGTGTGTCATGTGAGTGCCTTGGAGGTGCTAGCCACGATTCTAAGCTTTCGAGGCCTCCCTGCAAGTTAGGTTCATTCGCGCGGCTACTATTGCGAACGCAACGCCTCGATCGGATCGAGCCCGGCCGCACGGCGCGCCGGATAAAACCCGAAAAACACCCCGATCAGGAAAGCTACGCCCACCGCCATCAGCACCGAGGCCGGCGCCACCACAGCCGAAAGGCTTCGGGGATGTATGACTTTGTATAAAATTGCAGTGCATCGGTTCGGTTCCCGCTTGCGTGAGCGAAACATTGCAAGGCGCCGTGCATACTGTAGCCCCTCCTATCGCAACGCAGTCCCGTTCCCGCCATGCCCGAGTTGCCCGAAGTTGAAACCACCCGCCTGGGCCTGTTGCCGCGGCTGCAGGGCCGCACGCTCAGGCGCATCCTGGTGCGCAACCCGCGCTTGCGCTGGCCGGTGCCGGACGACCTCGAAGCCCGGCTGGCGGGATTGCCGCTCAAGGCACTCGAGCGGCGCGGCAAATACCTGCTGTTCGACTTCGGCGCCGTCACCCAGATCGTGCACCTGGGCATGTCGGGCAGCCTGCGCTTTGCCGGGCCCGGCGAGCCCGCCGCGCTGCACGACCATGTCGACTGGCTGTTCGACGACGGCACCATGCTGCGGCTGCGCGACCCGCGCCGATTCGGCGCCGTGCTGTGGACCGACGACGTGTCGCGGCATCCGCTGCTGGCGCATCTGGGGCCGGAGCCGCTCACCCCGGCATTCGACGCCGCCTATCTGCATGCGCAATGCCGGCGCCGCAGCGCCGCCATCAAGCAGGTCGTCATGGATGCGCAGGTGGTGGTGGGCGTCGGCAACATTTACGCCTCGGAATCGCTGTTCCATGCCGGCATCCGTCCCGCCACCGCCGCACGCCGCCTCAGCCGCCCTGCCTGTGCACGGTTGGTGGAGGCGACCAAGCGGGTGCTGGCAGCGGCGATTGCCGCAGGCGGCAGTTCGCTGCGCGATTACGTCGCGAGCGACGGCGAACTGGGCTATTTCCAGCTGCAGACGCGGGTCTACGATCGCGAGGGGCAGCCGTGCAAGGCCTGCGCCACGCCGATCCGCCGCATCGTGCAGGGGCAGCGCGCGAGCTTTTACTGCCCTGTCTGCCAGCGCTGAGCCGACTGCGCAGGAATCAAGTTTGTCATGCACCTGTCGTTAAACAATGGACCCTGAGCCGGCGAATCGCCCCCATGAATCCCTCCACCCTGGTTGACGAGTTCGAACACTACAGCGCCTGGCGCGATGCCGTTTATGTGCGCGTCGAGGCGCTGCGCGACTGGCTATCCGCCCAGGAACTGGGGGATGCCGACTCCGAGATGCGGCTGAACCAGCTCTTGGGTCGGCTGCAGGAAGACACGCTGAACGTGGCTTTCATCGCCGAGTTTTCGCGTGGCAAGTCCGAACTGATCAACGCGATTTTCTTTTCGGACTACCGGCAGCGCGTGCTGCCGTCCTCTGCCGGGCGCACCACCATGTGCCCCACCGAGCTGTATTACACCCCGCTCCTGCGTCCCTCGCTGCGCCTGCTGCCGATCGACACCAAGACCCGCGACGGCAGCATCGCCGACTTCAAGCGCGATCCGGCCGCCTGGACCGAATTTCCGCTCAACCTCGATTCCGCCGACGAGATGAGCGCCACCCTGATGCGGCTGGCCGATACCATGCCGGTCGACGCGGCCACTGCCGAAGCCTACGGCCTTATCAATCCCAATGACGAGGAAACCGCGCGCAGTCTGGCGCGCGACGGCAGCATTGCCATCCCGCGCTGGCGCCATGCGCTGATCAACTTTCCGCACCCGCTGTTGAAGCAGGGCCTGGTCATCCTCGACACGCCGGGACTCAACGCCATCGGTACCGAGCCCGAGCTGACGCTCAACCTGCTGCCCAGCGCCCATGCGGTGCTGTTCCTGCTGTCCGCCGACACCGGCGTCACCAAGTCCGACATCGAAATCTGGCGCCAGTACCTCGCCCCGGTGCAGGGTGCCAGCCGGGCCCGGCTGGTGGTGCTGAACAAGATCGACGGCCTGTGGGACGACCTCAAATCGCCGGCCGAAATCGACGCCGTCATCGCCAAACAGGTTGCCAGCAGCGCGGCGTTGCTCGACCTGCCTGCCTGCCAGGTCTACCCGGTTTCGGCCCAGAAGGCGCTGCTTGCCAAAGTGCGCAACAATCCCGCCCTGCTGGTGAAAAGCCGCCTGCCCGAACTGGAAGCCGCGCTCACCCAGGAGCTGATTCCCCACAAGCAGGCCCTGGTGAGCGAATCCACCCAGGCCGGGGTGGAAGACGCCGTGGTCAAGGCTACCGAGTTGCTGGAAACCCGCCTCGCCACCCTCCAGGATCAGGTCGATGAACTGGAAGGGCTGCGCGGCAAGAACCGCGACGTCATCCAGCACATGATGGTCAAGACCAATGACGACCAGCAGCAGTTCGAACGGGGTCTGCAGCAGTTCAATGCGCTGCGCAACGTATTCGCCTCGCAGGTCGAGACGCTGCGCCAGCGGCTCGGCATGGAAGCGTTGCGCAAAGAAGTGCGCCTAACCCGGCAGGCCATGGAAAAAAGCCGCTTCAGCGCGGGCCTGCGCGAAGCCATGGGGCACTTCTTCCACAAGCTGGACGACAACCTGAACGCCTCGGCGTCGAGCATCCAGGAAATCCGCGCCATGATGACGGCGATGTACCAGAAATTCAGCGACGAGCATGGGCTGGCGGCGGTCAATCCGCCGGATCACAGCCTGAGCAAATACCGCAAGGAAATGGCGCGGCTGGAGCGCATTTTCGATGAGCGCTTCAACACGTTTTTCAAGATGCTGACCCTGGGCCAGCATCAGCTGACCGCGCGCTTTTTCGAAACCCTGGCCAGCAAGGTGGTGCAGGTGTTCGAACTCGCCAACAGCGAGACCGAAGCCTGGCTGAAGGCGCTGATCGCGCCGATGGAAACGCAGGTTCGCGAACACAAGATCCAGCTCAAGCGCCGCCTGGAAAGCGTCAGCCGCATTCACGCCGCGACCGAAACGCTGGATGAGCGCATCGCCGAACTTGAAACCGCAATCGGAACGGTGAGCGATCAACTGGACAATCTGGCGCGCATCAACACGCGCATCCTCGACGTCCTGGCCGACGAGACAGCCGGGGCACGGCTGGCCCAAACGGCTTAAGCCGGGGCCTACTTGCCGGCGGTCAGGCGCAGGAACTTTTCCTGCAATTGCTCGCGGGTTTCCGGATAGTCCGGATTCAGGGGAATGCAGTCGACCGGGCACACCTCCACGCACTGCGGCGTATCGAAATGGCCGACGCATTCGGTGCACTTGTTGGGGTCGATGATGTAGATCTCGTCGCCCTGGGAAATGGCGTCGTTGGGGCATTCGGGCAGGCAGACGTCGCAGTTGATGCATTCGTCCGTGATCATCATTGACATGGAATTCTCCGGCTAATATCAGTTTTTTATTATCTTCTCATTTAATCGCTGCACCACCAATGGGTGAACAAAGGGCGTCACGTCACCGCCCAGCTGCGCGATTTCGCGGACCATGCTGGCCGAGATGAACATGTACTGATCCGACGGCGTCAGAAAAAGGGTTTCGATATCGGGCTTGAGGTTGCGGTTCATGCCCGCCAGCTGGAATTCGTATTCGAAGTCGGACGCCGCGCGCAGCCCCCGCAGCACGGCTATCGCCCCCTGCTCGGCGACAAAGTCGATCAAGAGGCCGGAAAAGCCCTCCACCCGCACCTGCGGCACGTCGGCCAGCACCTCGCGCGTCATCGCCACGCGCTCCTCCATGTTGAAAAAAGGCCGCTTGTTGCGCGATTCGGCCACCGCGACGATGACGCTGTCGAACAGGCGCACCGCGCGGCGCACCAGATCCTCGTGGCCGCGCGTGATGGGGTCGAACGAGCCGGGATAGACGGCAGTCAGCATCGGTTATTCCTTTATGAGCAGGGCGAAATGCGAGCGCCCCGCGCGCCCGCTACGGTGGATGATAAACCCCGCCGGCGCCATCACCTCCGTTCCCTGTTCGACGTAGGCGTGGGCGCCGCATTTCAGATGTCGCGCCAGGTCGGCCAGCACGGTTGCGGCCAGATCGCTGTCGAACGGCGGATCGACGAAAATCAGGTCGAAGGTCTCGCGGCTGTTTGCCAGCCAGGCCAGCGCGTCGGCACGCAGAATGTCGACCTGGCTTGCCCCCAGCACGGTGCGGTTTTTTTCCAGCGCACTGATGGCCTTGCTGTCACGCTCGATCATGATGACCCGCCCCGCCCCGCGCGAGGCGGCCTCGAAGCCGAGCGCGCCGCTGCCGGCGAACAGGTCGAGGCAGCGCCAGCCCGGCAGATCCTGTCCCAGCCAGTTGAACAGCGTCTCGCGCACGCGGTCGGGCGTCGGGCGCAGGCCGGTGCTGTCGGGGAAATCCAGCAAGCGGCGGCGATACTGCCCGCCGATGATGCGCACCCGGTTGGCCGCGCCCCGCGCCCTGCCGGGCGCCGCAGAAGAGGACGCCGCCCGCTGCGGCGCCACGCGCTTAGCGAGCACTGCCCGCCCCCACCACCACGGTCACCAGCCTGTCGGGATCGATGCGGCGGGCGAACGCCTGCTTCACCGCCGCCACGTCGACGGCATCGACCCGGTCGACCCAGGTATCCAGGTAATCCAGCGGCAGCCTGTAGAAGCCGATCACCGCCAGGTAGTCGAGGATTTTCCGGTTGCTGTCGATGCGCAACGGGAACCCGCCGGTGATGTTGGACTTGGCCTGCGCAAGTTCGGCCTCAGTGGGGCCGTCGGCGATGAACTGCCGCAGCGTCGCCTGCGCCACCTTCAGCGCGTCATCGGTCTGCTCCAGCTTGGTCTGCAGGCCGAGCTGGAAGGGTCCGGCTTCGCTCATCGGCTGGAAATAGCTGTAGGCGCTGTAGGCATAGCCGCGCTTGTCGCGCACCTCGCGCATCAGCCGCGAATCGAAGCCGCCGCCTCCCAGCACGTAGTTGCCGACGAACAGCGGAAAGAAATCGGGGTCGTTGCGCGCCATCCCCACCGCGCCCACCCGCACATGGCTTTGCGTGGAGGGATGGGCGATGCGCGTGTCGGAAGCCGCGGCTGGTGCCGGCTTCGGCAGCGCCGGCACCAGTGCTGCGCCCGACAGGCCGGCGGCCAGGCGCCCGGCAATGGCTTCGGCCTCGGCGCGCGTGATGTCCCCCATCAGCGAAATCACCGCATTGGGCGCACTGTAATGGGTGCGGTAAAACGCCTGCAGGTCGCCGCGCGTCAGCCGCGCGATGGCGCCGGGATCGCCGGATTCATCGTTCGCATAGGGATGGGTGCCATACAGTGCGCGGTAGAACGCCTTATTGGCCACATTGCCCGGATCGGCTTCGTCCTCGCGTATCGACGCGATCAGACGCTGCTTCTCGCGTTTGACCACCGCCTGCGGAAAATCCGGCCGCTGCAGCACGCGCGCGAGAAGATCGAGCGCCTTGTCCTTTTCGGCCGCAGACGACAGGGTGCGCAGCGTCACGCCCGCACGGTCGCGGTCCAGGCGCCCCGACAGCACCGCGCCCACATCGGCCAGGCGATGCGCGATGTCGGTTTCGGAGAGGCCGCCCGCGCCCTGGTCGAGCAGGCCGTGGGTCAACTGGGCGAGCCCCGACTTGCCTGCAGGATCGCGTGCACTGCCGGCCGGAAAATCCACCGCGATGTCGAGCATCGGCAGCTCATGGCTTTCGACAAAGTAAACCCGTGCACCCTGCGGCGTTTGCCAGTGCTGGATGGCGAGCGCGGCCTGCGCCGACAGCGGCAGGCCCAGCAGCAGGGCCACGAGGAAGGCCCTGATCGACACGGTATTCATTGGCACGCTCTTAATTTGCATGGCGCCCTCCCGGCACGGCAGCGGCGCGCGGCTTCGGTTTCAGGGGTAGCGGGTCGAGCTCGGCCACGCTCAGGCGGTCGTTCTGCAGCCATTGCTGCGCGGCGGCCTGCACCTCCGCCGCGGTCACCGCCCGCAGCTTGTCGACGCGGCGCGTCAGCGCCTCGGGCGGCAGCCCGGCGATCACGTAATCCCCCAGCTGCATGGCCTGATAGAACAGCGAATCGCGCTGGTACACGTCGGCCGCGATGACCTGCGCCTTGACCCGCGCGAGCTCCGCCTCGCTGATGCCCTCGCCCTGGATGCGCGAAATTTCTGCCCGAATCGCCTTTTCCAGCGCCGCCACCGGCTTGCCCTGCGCCGGGGTCGCGTCGATCATGAACATGGCCGGCCCGCGCGTGACGGCGTCATATCCCGCGCTCGCGTTCACCGCGATCTGCTGCGTCTTGACCAGGGACTTTTGCAGACGCGCCGAGTCATTGCCGGACAGCACGCCGGCCAGGATCTGCAGCGCGTAGGGCGTGCTGTCCTGCTCCCAGTCCTTGAGCGACGGCACATGCCAGGCCATCAGCAGATAGGGCAATTGCGCCGGGGCCTTCACCACGATGCGTTTCTCGCCGACCTGTGCGGGTTCCATCTGCGGCTTGCGTTCGGGCAGAGCGCGCGCGGGCAGCGGACCGAAATACTGCTTCGCCAGTGCGATCACCTCGTCGGCCTTCACATCGCCCGCCACCACCAGGGTGGCGTTGTTGGGCGCATACCAGCGCGCATACCAGTCGCGCGCGTCCTGCGCAGTCATGTTCTGCAAATCGTCCATCCAGCCGATGATGGGGCGACGGTAGGGATGCGCCTGGTAGGCAGTCGCCATCAGGCGCTCGTACACCACCGACTGCGGCTGGTCGTCGGTGCGCAGCCGGCGCTCTTCCATCACCACCTGGATTTCCTTGGCGAACAGTTCGTCGCTGATGACGAGGTTGGCCATGCGGTCGGCCTCCAGCTGCATCGCCAGCTCCAGACGGTCCTTCTGCATCTGCTGGAAATACGCCGTGTAGTCGCGGCTGGTGAATGCGTTTTCGCGCCCGCCCGCGGCGGCGATGCGCTTGGAGAATTCGCCCGGCGGCACGTTCTTCGTGCCTTTGAACATCATGTGCTCGAGCACATGCGCGACCCCGGTGGTGCCGTTGAATTCATCCATCGACCCGGCGCGGTACCACACCTGCGACACCATCACCGGCGCGCGATGGTCCTCCTTCACGATCACCCGCATGCCATTGTCCAGCGTGACGTCCGTCAAAGTTGCCTGTGCGCTGCCCGCCAGCAGCGCCAAACCGATTGCCCATAGGCTGCGCATGGTGTTCACCCCTGATTGCATGAGACTGAATGATAAGCCGCATCTGAATGATAAGATTAGGCGTCCGTCAAACAGCTGTGCTGACTGCATTGATCCGTGTTTAGTTTCCTCAAACCCAAACCGCCTGCCGCTGAACCGGCGACGCCTGACGCGCAAGCAGCGGCCGTCGCACCGCAGCCTGCCGAGCCGCGTCCGGGCTGGGCGCAGCGGCTGAAGCAGGGGCTCGCCAAAACCCGCGACCGGCTCGGCGGCCAGTTGTCCGGCCTGTTCGGGGTCGGCCGCAAGATTGACGCCGAGCTGTTCGAGGAACTCGAAACCATCCTCATCACCGCCGACGTCGGCGTCGACGCCACCCACGCCCTGCTCGATACCCTGCAGAAGAAAGTGCGGCGCGAGAATCTCACCGAGGCGTCCGACCTGCAGGCTGCCTTGAAGCAGGCGCTGGTCGATCTGCTGACGCCGCTGCAGGCGCCGCTCGACGTCACCTCGCACAAGCCTTTCATCCTGATGCTGGCCGGCGTCAACGGCGCCGGCAAGACCACCACCATCGGCAAGCTCGCCAAGCTGTATCAGGCGCAGGGGCTGTCGGTGCTGCTGGCGGCCGGCGACACCTTTCGCGCGGCGGCGCGCGAGCAACTGCAGGTCTGGGGCGAGCGCAACAACGTGACCGTTATTAGCCAAGAAAAAGGCGATTCCGCCGCGGTGATTTTCGACGCCATCCAGGCCGCACAGGCGCGCGGCATCGACGTGGTGCTGGCTGACACCGCCGGCCGCCTGCCGACCCAGCTGCACCTGATGGAGGAGATCAGGAAGGTCAAGCGGGTGATCGAAAAAGCCGCCCCCGGCGCGCCGCACGAAGTGCTGCTGGTGCTCGACGCCAACACCGGGCAAAACGCCGTCACCCAGGTCAAGGCCTTCGACGATGCGCTCGGCGTCACCGGCCTGGTGCTGACCAAGCTCGACGGCACCGCCAAGGGCGGCGCGATTGCCGCCATCGCCCAGGCTCGGTCAAGCCCGGCGCGGCCGATCCCGGTGCGCTACATCGGCGTCGGTGAAACCGTCGACGACCTGCGGCCGTTCGATGCGCGCGAGTTCGTCGAGGCTGTGTTCACCGCATGATCAGCTTCAGCCAGGTCACCAAGCGCTACCCCGGCGGGCACGAAGCCCTGTCCGGGGTCAATTTCGCCATCGAAAAAGGCGAGCTGGTTTTCCTGACCGGCCACTCGGGCGCCGGCAAGAGCACTCTGCTGAAACTCGTCGCCGCCATCGAACGTCCCACCAGCGGCATGGTGTCGGTCAGCGGCCAGAACGTCGGCCGCCTGTCGCGCATGGCCGTTCCCTATCTGCGCCGCAACATCGGCCTGGTGTTCCAGGATCACAAGCTGCTGTTCGATCGCAGCGTGCTCGACAATGTGATGCTGCCGCTCGATATTGCCGGATTCGACCGTCGCGAGGCGCTGAAGCGCGCCCGCGCCGTGATTGACAAGGTCGGCCTGCTGATGCGCGAGAAAGCCAACCCGGTCAGCCTCTCCGGCGGCGAGCAGCAGCGCCTGTGCATCGCCCGCGCGCTGGTGAGCCGCCCTGCCCTGCTGCTGGCCGACGAACCCACAGGCAACCTCGACGCCGGCTATGCCGCCGACATCATGGCGATGTTCCGCGACTTTCACCAGGTCGGCACCACACTGGTCATCGCCACCCACGACGACCGCGCCATCTCCGCGCTGGGCGGCCGCATCCTGCACCTGGATCACGGCAGGATTGAGGAGGGGTCGGCATGATCGGCTGGCTGCGACACCAGAAGCATGCGCTCACTGCCGCGCTGGGCCGCCTGCGCGCCCAACCGGTCAGCAGCCTGCTCACCGCGCTGGCGATGGGGGTGGCGATCAGCCTGCCCGGCGTGTTGTACCTGGGACTCGGCAATCTCAGCCGGGTAGCGGGCGACCTGCCGGCCCAACCTGAAATCAGCCTGTTCCTCGACAACCCGGTAGCGGACACACACAAGCAGGCCATCGCCGCGCGCCTCAAGCAGGCCGACATCGCCGAGGCCCGCTTCGTGCCGAGGGACGAAGCGCTGGCGGCGCTCAGCGCATCGCAGGGGCTGGCCGACATCAGCGCCGGCCTGACGCAGAACCCGCTGCCGGATGCCTGGGTGGTTCGGCCCCGGGCGACTTCCCGCGAGGAACTGGCACGGGTGGCGGACGATCTGGGCAAGCTGCCGGGGGTGGCGGAAACCCATCTCGACAGCCTGTGGGCCGACCGCCTGCAGGCCGCCCTGGCCATCGGCCGCGCCGGCGTCTGGCTGCTGGCCAGCCTGTTCGCCATCGCGCTCGTCGCCATCTCGGGCAATGCCATCCGCGCACAGGTGCTGGCCCGTCGCGACGAAATCCTGGTCAGCCGGCTGATCGGCGCCACCGACCGCTACATCCGCCGCCCCTTTCTCTATCTGGGCGCGTTGCAGGGTCTGCTCGGCGGGCTGGCGTCGATCGGGGTGCTGGCCATAGCGGGCGGGATTTTGCGCGCACCGGTCGAACGCCTGGCTGCCTTGTACGGCTCGACGTTCCATCTGCTTGCGCCGACCGCAATCGAGATCGCCGCCGTGCTCGCCCTGACCGCCGCGTTTGGGTGGCTCGGCGCCTGGCTCTCGGTGACCCGGGCACTGCAGCAGGTCGAAGCGGCGCGCTGACCTTCCAGCCGGGAACCCCTCATGGCTTTGGCACTCATAAGCCGGGAGTGCTAAAATTAATTTTATAAGGGGGTATTTACAGACATGAATCCATCGTTATCTTTACCCATTCCCGCGGCTTACAGTCTGGACAGTTACATTCAGACCGTGAATCGCTATCCCATGCTCAGCCAGGAAGACGAGCAGCGGCTGGCGCGCGAATGGCACGACAAGCAGGACGTCGAAGCCGCCCGTCAACTGGTGGTCTCACATCTGCGCGTAGTGGTCAGCGTGGCACGCCATTATGTGGGGTATGGCCTGCCCCAGGCCGACCTCATCCAGGAAGGCAATGTCGGCCTGATGAAGGCGGTGAAGCGCTTCGACCCGGACCGCGGCGTGCGCCTGGTGTCATTTGCGCTGCACTGGATACGCGCCGAAATTCATGAATACGTGCTGCGGAACTGGCGTCTGGTCAAGGTCGCGACCACCAAGGCGCAGCGCAAGCTGTTCTTCAACCTGCGCAGCCTGAAGCAGTCGCTCAACACCATGTCGATCGAGGAAGCCGACGCCATGGCGCGCGAGCTCAACGTCAGCCGCAAGGATGTGCTGGAAATGGAAACCCGCCTGTCGGGCCATGACGTTTCCATCGACCCGACGGTGGACGACGGCGAGGAAAGCTTCAGCCCGCTGGCGTATCTGGCGAGCCCGGACGAGAACCCGGCCCAGTTGCTCGAACGCGAGCAGACCGAACGCCTGCGCCACACCGGTCTCGCCACCGCCCTGGAAAACCTGGACGAGCGCAGCCGCCACATCATCAAGGCGCGCTGGCTGACCGAGGGCGAAGCTGCCACGCTGCACGAACTGGCTGCCGAATACGGCGTCTCCGCAGAGCGCATCCGCCAGATCGAGGCGCGCGCCCTGCAAAAAATGCGGGCGGTCATCCCGGCCTGAGGTCCGGGCTTGCCCAAAGCAAAAGCCCCGCATTGCGGGGCTTTTGCTTTGGGCAAGCGGTCGATCAGAAAAACGAGCCGATGAGTACCGAAAAAACGCTGATCCATGACCAGATGACCAAACCGACCACCACCACCATGGGGAAACCCTGAAAAGTCAGAAGCTGTTTCATTGCGCGAACTCCATTAAAGTTGATAAATTTTAGTTTATTCGTCCTTGCCGCTCAAGCGATGGGTCGGCAACAGGGGATCGTCGTCGTCCATCAGGATGCGTTCGGCGGGGCCTTCCAGGTCATCGAACTGGCCGCTTTTGATCGACCAGAACACGCCCACCACAATCAGCAGCACGAAGATGCCGGACAGCAGGAAGAGAAAGCCCATGATGCCGCTCATGGCGCGACCGTCTCCTGGGTGGCGGCATACGCGCGTATGCCGCCACCCAGGAGACGGTCGCGCCATGAGCGGCATCATGGGCTTTCTCTTCCTGCTGTCCGGC
>CAMTWC010000031.1:0-15128 GCA_947085345.1 uncultured Gammaproteobacteria bacterium
AACGGGAAGCCCAGCACGTTGTTGACCTGGTTGGGGTAATCCGAGCGTCCGGTCGCCATGATGAGGTCGCTGCGTGCGGCACGGGCCTTTTCCGGCAGGATTTCGGGATTGGGGTTGGCGAGCGCGAAGACCACCGGCCGGTCGGCCATGCTTTTCACCATCGCCTGACTCACCAGATTGGCGCCCGAGACGCCGACGAACACGTCCGCGCCGGCCATCGCGTCTTCCAGCGTGCGCAGCCTGGTCTTGCGCGCGAATCCCTTCTTGAAGCTGTTGAGATCGGTGCGCTCCTTGTGCACCACGCCTTTGGAATCGACCAGGGTGATGTGGGATTTTTTCGCGCCCATCGATACCAGCAGCTTCATCGACGCGATGCCCGCCGCGCCGGCGCCGAGGCAGACGATCCTGGCGGTTTCCAGCGTTTTGCCCTGCACGTGCAGCGCATTGATGAGGCCGGCGCAGATGATGACGGCGGTGCCGTGCTGGTCGTCGTGGAACACCGGGATGTCGAGCTTCTTCTTCAGCGCCGCTTCGATCTCGAAGCAGTGCGGCGCGGCGATATCCTCGAGGTTGATGCCGCCGAAGGTGGGGGCAATCGCTTCCACCACTTTGATGAAGTCCTGCGGCGTCTTGGCGTTGACCTCGATGTCGTAGACGTCGATGCCGGCGAACTGCTTGAACAGCACGGCCTTGCCTTCCATCACCGGCTTGGCGGCGTGCGGGCCGAGGTTGCCCAGGCCGAGGATGGCGGTGCCGTCGGTGATCACCGCAACCAGGTTGCCCTTGTTGGTGTAGTCGTAGGCCGCCTTGGGATTCCTGGCGATTTCCAGCACCGGCTGGGCCACCCCTGGGGTGTAGGCCAGCGAGAGGTCTTCCTGCGTGGCACAGGGCTTGGACGATTCGACCGAAAGCTTGCCGGGCTTGGGCAGGCGGTGGTAATCGAGGGCTTTTTTCTTGAGGGAAGCTTGAGTCATGACGACGATACAGACGATAAACAAGCCGTCATTATCAAGGATTATTACGTTCCGCGCCGCATGGGGCGGCTGCCCTCAGTTTTTCCAGATCTTGAGCTGGGCACGCAGGCGTGCCACCGCCTGCGAATGCAACTGGCATACGCGCGATTCGGACACGCCGAGCACCGCGCCGATTTCCTTCAGGTTCATGTCCTGCTCGTAGTACATGCCCATCATGCTGCGTTCGCGCTCGGGCAGGTGGTGGATCGCGGCGATCAGGCTGGCGCGGAAGCCTTCGCCTTCCAGCACCGAGAGCGGGTCGCTGCTCCCATCGACCAGGTAACGCTCGAGGAAGCCGGCGCTGTCCTCGTCGGAAAAGTCTTCGTAATACAGCAACTGGGAACATTTCACATCGCCCAGCATGGACTGGTACTGGTCGATCGGCATGCCCAGCTCGGCCGAGATTTCCTGCTCGGACGGCGACTTGCCGTTGCGCTGTTCCAACCGGTGAATGGCCGATTCGATCTGCCGCGATTTCTGCCGCACGTGGCGCGGCAGCCAGTCGGCCTCGCGCAGCTCGTCGAGCATGGCGCCGCGAATGCGCTGGGTGGCATAGGATTCGAACTGCGCGCCCTGGGTGCCGTCGAAGCGGGACACCGCGTCCATCAGACCGATCAGCCCGACCTGGATGAGGTCGTCGACCTCGACGCTGGCGGGCAGGCGCGCCATCATGTGGTAGGCGATGCGCTTGACCAGCGGCGCGTATTTGACGACTTGTTCGTCTTGCGACAAGGCTTTACCCGCCATGTTTCAAGGTCATGTTTCCGATGGTTCCTGTTTTATCACGCGCCGTCAGGCGCGTCTCCTCGTCCGCCATTCTAACGGCAAGCGCAGCAAATGCATCACCCTCATGTGCGACGCTGTGGACCGCCTGGACGAACGCCGGGTCAAGGTACTGCCTGCACGCCGCCAGCAGCCGGTCGCAGCCGGCGGCGTCGCCCAGCAAGCCAATACCGGCGCGGCTTTCCAGATGGCACAGGGTTTTGAGCAGGGCATACGCCTGCTGCATCGATGCCTGCCCCGTGCCCACTTCCAGGACGATGGTTTGATCCATGTCTGGCAACGGCAGCCAGTCGGGCGCGTCCAGGCTGGCGTCGAACAGCAGGCAATCGTAGCGCTGTGCGATCGCCCTCAGTCCGGGCTCGTCTGCCATTAGACCGGGTGCATGCCAGCCGTCGCCGCTGGGCAATGCCTGCGTATGCAGCTGCTGACGCGCCAGTTGCTGGCGCCAGTCGAACAGGCTCTGCGTGGGCGCATTTGCAAACAGCCGTCCGCGGGTATCAACCAAGAGCGACGTCCAGCCACGCCGATGCAGCGCCTGGGCCAGCTGGGTCGTTGATTGGGGGGAATGGAAAAAACCATGGATGCAGCGCAACGGCTGCAGGTCGCTGCGCCGCCGCAGTCCGGCGGCCTGGTCAGCCGGCACGTGTGTCCTTCTGGCTGCGGCGTTCGGTGCGTTCGGCCTCGACGCCGGCAAACAGCGGCCAGTCCTCGGCCTCCAGCGCATACGGGGTGTCGAGCTGTCCTCCCTTCAGCGCGCGGTCGATGAGGTAGGCTGCGTTGGGTGCATGCAGGTCTTCCGGCACGCGCTGCCCGCCGCTGATGTAGGCCAGCGGCAGGCGATGGCGGATCAGGCTGTCGAGCGCTGCGCCCGGCTGCGGGGTTTCGTCGAGCTTGGTCAGGATGCAGGCGGCCGCGCCCTGGCCGAAGCGCGTCATCGCCTGCTCGATCGCCGCGCCCTGCTGGGCGGCGGAAATCACGGCAAGACGGCGCACGCCCAGCGCGTCGAGCGCCTGTCCCTCTCGGGTGCGCGGATCGTTCGGCGCAAAGCCGGCGGTGTCGATCAGCACCAGTTTTTTGGCAGCGAGGTGCGGCAGCAACTGGGCCAGCCGGGCCAGGTCTTCGGCCACATGCAGCGACACGCCCAGCAGCTCGGCATACACCGTCAATTGCGCCGCCGCGCCGATGCGATAGGCATCGGCGGCCACCAGCGCCACTTCACCGGCGCCATGCGCATCCACCCCGCGCGCGGCAAGCTTGGCCAGGGTGGTGGTCTTGCCCGAGCCGGTGGAGCCGACCAGTGCGTAACGGCCGCCCTGCGCCAGCAGGTCGGCATCACGCCCCTGCAGCGGCAGGTTGCGAATCAGCACCTGGCGCAGCCAGCGCTGCGCGGCATCGGCATCGAGCCCGCGCGGCAGGCGCGCGGCCAGGGTGCGGGCGAGCGTGCTGCCGAAGCCGGCGGCGAACAGCGTTTGCATCAGCGCCACGCGCACTGGATCGCGCCGCCGCCCCGCGCCCCAGGCAAAGCCGGCCAGCTGGTTTTGCAGCATGCCGCGCAGGCGCGACAGTTCGTTCAGGATGCGCGAGCTGCCGGCGGTGTCGGGCGACTCGGCGATGGCCGGCACCGCGAGTTCGCCGTAGGCACTGGCCAAAAACTCGACGCCCTGCGGGTGCGGCCGCGTGGACAGCACCACGGCGTCGTCGCCGAGTTCGCGGCGAACGCGCGCCAGACCTTCGCGCGCATTCGCCGCGACGAATACCTGCACGCTCACGCGCCCTCCTCAATGCTCAGTTCCGTGTCCACCTGCACCATTTTATCGGCAGGCACCTCGGAGTAGGCAATCACCGCCAGCCGCGGCAGGTTGCGCCGCAACAGCCGCGACAGCATGGCGCGCAGGCCGGGCGAAGTCAGCAGCACCGGCGGATAGCCGGCGCTTTCCTGCTCGGCCAGCGCGCGCTCGGCTGCGTCGTTCAGGGCATCCAGCGTGGCAGGCGACAACAGGGCTTCGCCTTCGTCGCCCATTTCGTTCAGCAGGCGGGTTTCGGTGGCCGCGGTGAGGCCGATCACATGCAGGGTGTTGCTGCCTTCGAACAGGCGGTCGACGATGCTGCGCCCGAGCGCGGCGCGCACGGTTTCCACCAGATCGTCGATCGCCTGGCTTTTCGGCGCGCGCGCAGCCAGCGTTTCGAACAGGGTGCGGGTGTCGCGGATCGAAACGTTTTCCGCGATCAGCTGCTGCAATACCGCCTGCACGCTGGTCAACGGCAAGTGGCGCGGCGTCACGTCCTCAGCCAGCCCCGGATGGCTGCGCGCCAGGGTGTCGAGCAGTTGCTGCACCTCGGTGCGACCCAGCAGTTCCGGCGCATGCTGGCGGAACACGGCCTCGACCTGGCGCGCGATCAGTTCGGCCGTGGTCAGCACGACAAAGCCGCGCAACTCGGCCTCCTCCTCCCGCCCCGTCTCGATCCAGATGCCGGGCAGTCCAGTCAGCGGGTCCACGCCCGGCGTGCCGTCGAGGCGTCCCAGTACGTCGCCCATGTCGACCGCCAGCACCTGGCCGCTGGGCAGCTCGCCATGCGCCACATCGACGCCCTTGAGCGTGATGCGATAGGTGTTGGGTTTGAGGTCGAGGTTGTCGCGCACGCGGATGAGCGGCACCACCAGCCCCATGTCGGTGGCGAAGCGGCGCCGCGCCTCGGTGATTCTCGTCAGCGCCGCCCCGCCCTGGTTGCGGTCGACCAGCGGGATCAGGCGATAACCGACTTCGAGCGCCAGCACGTCGACCGGCGGGATATCGTCCCAGGTGACGTCGACCGTCGTCGGCTCTTCCTCGATCAGCGCCAGTGGTTCGACGTCGAGCACCGTGCCCTGGCGGCGCGTCAGCCAGAATCCGAATCCCCCCAGCACCACGGCGATGGTCAGGAAGGCCAGATGCGGCGTGCCCGGAATCACGCCCAGCGAACCCAGCACCGCGGCGGCCACATACAGCGTCTGCGGCCGGCCGAATATCTGGGTGGAAAACTCGCGCGACAAGTCCTGCTCGCTCGACGCGCGGCTGACCACAATGCCCGCTGCGGTCGAAATGATCAGCGCCGGAATCTGCGTCACCAGGCCGTCGCCCACCGTCAAGAGCGCGTAGCGGCCGAGCGCCTCGGTCAGCCCCAGGTCGTGCTGGAACAGGCCGACCAGGATGCCGCCGATCAGGTTGACCAGCAGGATGATGATGCCGGCGATGGCGTCTCCGCGCACGAACTTGGAAGCGCCGTCCATCGCGCCGTAGAAGTCGGCTTCGCGGCCGATCTCGTGGCGGCGTGCGCGCGCTTCGGCCTCGTTGATGAAGCCGGCGTTGAGATCGGCATCCACCGCCAGCTGCTTGCCCGGCATCGAATCCAGCGTGAAGCGCGCCGCCACCTCGGCGATGCGCCCGGCGCCCTTGGTGATGACGATGAAGTTGATGATGACCAGGATCAGGAATACCACGAAGCCGACGACGTAGTTGCCGCCGACCAGGAAATTGCCGAAGGACTCGATCACCTTGCCCGCCGCGTCCGGCCCGGTATGCCCCTGCATCAGGATGATGCGGGTGGACGCCACGTTGAGCGACAGGCGCAGCAGCGTGGTCAGCAGCAGCACGGTGGGAAACACCGAGAAATCGAGCGGGCGCCGCGAATTCAAACTCACCAGCATCACGATCATCGCCAGCGCGATGTTGAGCGTGAACAGCACGTCGAGCATGAAGGTGGGCAGCGGCAGCACCATCATCGCCAGGATCAGCAACACCAGCGCCGGCACCGCCAGCCGGCTCAGCGGCATGCCCATGACCATCACGCCCTGCGCGCTCATCCGATCACCTCATTAATCGCAGCGGGCCTAGCGTTCGCCCCCTCCCCCCCTGGGGGAGGGTTGGGGAGATGGTTCCGCCCCTGCCCCGCCTGTTGCTGGCGGCTGTGCAGCTGTGCGCGCATTTCCGGGCTGCCCTCGGCTTCGCGCGCCTCGGCCACCAGCTCCTGCCAGGTCATCGCATGGCGGCGCAGATAGCGCCACCAGCGCCAGCCCGCATCCAGCGCCGCCGCCAGCGCCAGCGCCGCCGCTAGCGCCAGGATGCCACGCCCGATCCAGCCGGCTGTCTCACCCAGCGCCTCGTTGCCGCTCAGGCTTTGCAGCCCCGGCCAGCCGCCGGCCAGCGCCCACCCAACCGCAGCGGCGGCGAGCGCCAGCTTCAGCAGCGCCAGCGTTCCGTCGAACAGGGCATCGGCCGAAAACAGCCGGGCAAGGGGCTTGAAAGGATTCGCGCGCGTCAGGTCGGCCTGCGTCACCTGGGGCGCATACACCCAGCCCGAAAGCAGCATCGGCGCTACCAGCGCAGCGACAAAAATGGCGACCAGGACAGGCAGCACCGTCCACAGCGCGGACTGTGCCGCTTCAAGAAAAACCGGGGAAAGCGGCTGTGCCGCGTGAACGAACGCCGCCTCGGCCAGGGCCCGCAAGGCATTCAGCAGGCGCGGCGCCTGCCAGGCCAGCACGGCCAGCGCCGACAGCAGCACCACCCACGCGCTGAGTTCGGCAGAACGCGGCACATCGCCCGCGCTGCGCGCCTCTTGCAGGCGCCGCGGACTTGCCGGTTCGGTACGGGATAGATCAGACTCCTCGGCCATGCTCGTCTCGAATTTTGGAGGAGTCTAGCACGAGGCGACAAGGAGGTTGGCTGCTTTAGCCTTATACGCCGTGGACTGGCTCAGCTCACTTCATCGATCCACGCCATCTGGATCGCTTCGAGGATTTTCTCGCCGGAATGCTCGGGGTCGTCTTCGAAGTCGGGCAGTTCCATCACCCAGCGATGCAGGTCGGTGAAGCGGATGGTGCGCGGGTCGATTTCGGGGTGCGCTTCGGCAAGTTCGATGGCGATGTCGAGGGAATCCGTCCACTTCATTTCAATGACCTTCCTTGACCATGTTGATGGTGTACTTGGGGATCTCGATCACCAGGTCGCTGCTGTCGACGCGCGCCTGGCACGACAGCCGCGACTGCGGTTCCAGCCCCCAGGCCTTGTCGAGCAGATCATCCTCTTCTTCGGTGGACGCTTCCAGCGAATTGAAGCCTTCGCGCACGATGACGTGGCAGGTGGTGCAGGCGCAGGACTTTTCGCAGGCGTGCTCGATCTCGACGCCGTTGGCGAGCAGGGTGTCGCAGATGGTGTCGCCGGGCTTGGCTTCGATGACGGCGCCTTCGGGGCAGAGTTCGACGTGGGGCAGAACGATGAGTTGGGGCATGGATTTTTTGGAGTACGGCAGAGTTGTATCAGTGAGTCAGGCAGCCTGGGCGTGTTGGCTGGGCAGTGCTTTCAGCACCCCATCCCAGAATTGTAGGCGGGCGTTGACCGCGGCTTCGGCCGCTGCTTCGGCCTCGCGCCACTTCTCTGCGTCGCCGCCGCACAGGGCGGCGAGCAGGCGCAGCGACAGCGGCGCGTGAAAATCCTCGTCCAGGTGAATGTGGCGGTTGAGGTAGTAGTGGAAGCTGGGCGCCTGCGCTTCGGTCACTGCCATGCGCGACAGGAAGGCACGGAACATCGACGGGATGACGTGCTCGCGCCCCAGCGCCAGCGCGGCGGCGACGGTGTGCGGCTTGCCGCTGGCGAGAAAATCAAAGGTGCTGCGGGTGAAGGTGGCGGACGGCGCCGGGGCGAGGCCCGAGCCGAGCGCGGCGTCGATCCCCTGCTCGCCCGCCATCTGCACGAAACGCGCAGGCGTGTCGGCATCGGCGCCGATTTCGCGCATGGCGGCGAGATACAGCATGTAATGGCTGGTATGTCCGTCCTGGCCCGGCAGCGCGATGTCGGTTTCCTCTTCCAGCACCAGCTCGTTGATAAAGCGCTGCACCGAGGCGTCGCCGCCCGGCACCCACGGCCAGCGCGCGGGGGCGACTTCGTTCTGCAGATACTTGATCAGCGACATGAAGTCCCACACCGAATAGACGTGGTGCTGCATGAACACGCGCAGGTCGGCGAGCGTCTGCACCGCGGCATAAATCGGGTGCGCTTCGAGCTTGACCCGCAGGGATTCGATGAATTCGTCGTTCAGCATGATGTGTTCAACCGAAGGTTTCCAGTTTCTGTCCGGCCATGGCGCGCCGCACGTTCTGGTCCATGCGGCGCTGGGCGAATTCGGTAGTGGCCGCATTCAGTGCTTCGATGCCGCGCTTGATGGACTGATGATCGGGGCCCGCCATCAGCTTTTCAAGGGCGACGATGCCGGCTTCGATCGATGCGGTTTCGGCCGCATCGAGCAGCGCGCCGTCCTCCGCCATTGCCGCGCGGGTGGCGGCGATCAGCCCCTGCGCGTCGACGATCTGCTCGTTCAGCGCACGCGCGTACATGTCGTCCCTGGCGTGGGTGAAAGCGTCCTTCAGCATGCGGGTGATGTCCTCGTCGCCCAGGCCGTACGACGGCTTGACCTGCACGCTGGCTTCCACCCCGCTGCTCTGCTCACGCGCCGACACCGAAAGCAGGCCGTCGGCATCAACCTGGAAGGTGACGCGGATGCGCGCCGCCCCCGCCACCATGGGCGGAATGCCGCGCAGTTCGAAGCGCGCCAGCGAACGGCAGTCGGACGCGAGTTCGCGCTCGCCCTGCAGCACGTGCACGCTCATCGCGGTCTGGCCGTCCTTGAAGGTGGTGAACTCCTGCGCGCGCGCGGTGGGAATGGTGGTGTTGCGCGGGATGACCTTCTCAGTCAGGCCGCCCATGGTCTCCAGGCCCAGCGACAGCGGAATCACGTCGAGCAGCAGCCAGTCGTCGCCGGCGCGGTTGCCCGCCAGCACATCGGCCTGCATGGCGGCGCCGAGCGCGACGACCTTGTCGGGATCGAGGTTGGTGAGCGGCGTCTGTTTGAAGAAATCGGCCACGGCCTGGCGGATGCACGGCATGCGGGTGGAGCCGCCGACCATCACCACGCCCTTCACCTCGTCCACGGCCAGACCGGCGTCGCGCAGCGCCTTGCGGGTGGGCGCCAGGGTCTTGCTGACGAGGCTGGCGGTCATGGCGTTGAACGCGGCCTGGGTCAGGGTCGCGTCCATCATTTCGCCGGTCGACAGCACGGCGGTGACGCGCACCTCGGTGTGTTCGGTCAGCGCTTCCTTGGCGTCGCGCGCCTTGGTCAGCAACAGCCGCATGTCGCCCGCCGACAGCGGCGCGAAGCGGCCCTGTTCGAGCATCCAGCAGAACACGCGCTGGTCGAAGTCGTCGCCGCCCAGCGCCGAGTCGCCGTTGGTCGCCAACACCTCGAACACGCCCTTGGACAGCTTCAGGATGGAAATTTCGAAAGTGCCACCGCCGAGGTCGTACACGGCGTAGACGCCTTCGGACGCGTTGTCGAGGCCGTAGGCGATCGCCGCGGCAGTCGGCTCGTTGAGCAGGCGCAGCACGTTCAGGCCGGCGAGCTGCGCGGCGTCCTTGGTGGCCTGGCGCTGGGCGTCGTCGAAGTAGGCCGGCACGGTGATCACCGCGCCGACGAGTTCGCCGCCCATGGCGGCTTCGGCGCGCTGGCGCAGCACCTTGAGGATTTCGGCCGAGACCTCGACCGGGCTTTTCACCCCGGCGACGGTTTTCAACTGCACCATGCCGGGCGCGTCGACGAAGCGGTACGGCAGGTTGGCGATGTCGTCGATGTCGGCAATCCCGCGCCCCATGAAGCGCTTCACCGACGCGATGGTGTTGTGGGGGTCGTAGTTTTGCGCGGATTGCGCAGGATAGCCCACCTCGACGTCGCCGCTGGCACAGTAGCGCACCACCGAGGGCAGCAGCGAATGCCCGGCTTCGTCGTCCAGCACCACCGCGAGGCCGGAGCGCACCGTGGCCACCAGCGAATTGGTCGTGCCCAGGTCGATTCCCACCGCCAACCGGTGCTGATGGGGGGCAGTGGACATGCCGGGTTCGGCAATTTGCAGCAGAGCCATCTTAACTTTCCAGTTCTTCGTAGACGTCGCCCACTTCGGCGATGAGTTTGTCCATGAATCGCAATTGGCGCACGGCTTCGGAGGCCGCCGCAAAATCGTGCGCCGTGTCGATCAGTTCGGCCAGCTGCGCCTCGATGCGGCGATGCGCAGCGCGCAGGTCGCCCATCAAGACATCCAGCGCTTCCATGCGCTTGCCGGCGCGCGCGTCCTCGATGGCTTCGCGCCATTCCATCTGCTGCATCAGGAAGGCCGGCGCCATCTTCGTGTTGCCGGCGTCGAGCGCATCGATGCCCTGCAGTTTCAACAGGTAGACGCCGCGGTTCACCGGGTGCTTGAGCGTCTGGTAGGCCTCGTTCACCTGCGTCGCCCACTGCATCGCCACCCGCTGCTCGGCGTCCGGCTGCGCGGCGAAACGGTCCGGGTGCACCGTATTCTGCAGTTCGCGGTAGGCGGAGTCGAGTTGGTTGCGGTCCAGCGCATACGATTGCGGCAGGCCGAACAGCTCGAAGTGGGTTTGGGTGAAGTCCATGAGGATGTGAGGCGTAAGGGGTAAGGGGTGAGGGTGGAATTCAGGGGGCAACGCCTCACCCCTTACTCCTCACCGCCTTCAGACGTTAAACGACTCGCCGCAGCCGCACTCGTTCTTCACGTTCGGGTTGATGAACTTGAAGCCTTCGTTCAGGCCTTCGCGGGCATAGTCGAGCTCGGTGCCGTCGATGTAGGGCAGGCTTTTCGGGTCGACGAACACGGTCACGCCATGGCTGGTGAAGACCACGTCGCCTTCCGGCACGTCATCGGCGAATTCCAGCTTGTAGGCCATGCCGGAGCAGCCGGTGGTACGCACGCCGAGACGGATGCCGGCGCCCTTGCCGCGTTTGGCAAGGTAGTTGGCCACGTGTTGCGCTGCGCGCTCGGACAGGGTCACCGCCATGGCTTACTCCAGACCTTTTTTCTGCTTGTAGTCGGCGACCGCGGCCTTGATCGCATCTTCGGCCAGGATCGAGCAGTGGATCTTCACCGGCGGCAGCGCGAGTTCTTCGGCAATCGCCGTGTTCTTGATTTCCATCGCCTGGTCGAGCGTCTTGCCCTTGACCCATTCGGTCACCAGCGAGCTGGATGCGATCGCCGAACCGCAGCCGTAGGTCTTGAACCTGGCGTCTTCGATACGCCCATCGGCACCGACCTTGATCTGCAGCTTCATCACGTCGCCGCAGGCGGGCGCGCCGACCATGCCGGTGCCGACGCCGTCGTCTTCCTTGGCAAAGGAACCGACGTTGCGGGGATTTTCGTAGTGGTCGAGTACTTTTTCGCTGTAGGACATGGTAGTTCTCCTTTCGGTTAGGGGTGAAGGGTTAGGGGTGAGGAGAGGAGCCACAAGCCGCTGCTCGGTCGCTCCTTACGCCTCACGTCTTACGCCTTACGCACTCAAATCAGTGTGCAGCCCACTGCACGGTGTTCAGATCGACGCCCTCCTTGAACATTTCCCACAGCGGGGAAAGCTCGCGCAGCTTGCCGATCTTCTCGTGCAGCAATTTGATGGCGTAGTCGACTTCTTCCTCGGTGGTGAAGCGGCCGATGGAGAAGCGGATCGAGCTGTGCGCCAGTTCGTCGCTGCGGCCCAGTGCGCGCAGCACGTAGGACGGCTCCAGGCTGGCCGAGGTGCAGGCGGAACCCGACGACACCGCCAGATCCTTGATCGCCATGATCAACGATTCGCCCTCGACGAAATTGAAGCTGACGTTGAGGTTGTGCGGCACGCGCTGATCCATGTCGCCGTTCAGATGCACTTCCTCTATGTCCTTAAGGCCGTTGTAGAGGCGGTCGCGCAGCATGCGGATGCGCTCGTTCTCGGTCGCCATTTCTTCGCGGGCGATGCGGAAGGCTTCGCCCATGCCGACGATCTGGTGCGTGGCGAGCGTGCCCGAGCGCATGCCGCGCTCGTGGCCGCCGCCGTGCATCTGCGCTTCCAAGCGGATGCGCGGCTTGCGGCGCACGTACAGCGCGCCGATGCCCTTGGGGCCGTAGGTCTTGTGCGCCGAGAACGACATCAGGTCGACCGGCAGCCTGGTCAGATCGATCGGCATCTTGCCGGTGGCCTGCGCCGCGTCGACGTGGAAGATCACGCCCTTCTCGCGACAGATCCTGCCGAGCGCTTCGATGTCCTGGATCACGCCGATTTCGTTGTTGACCGCCATTACCGAGGCCAGCACGGTGTCGGGACGGATCGCGGCGCGGAATGCGTCGAGGTCGAGCAGGCCGTTTTCCTTCACGTTCAGATAGGTGGCCTCGAAGCCCTGGCGCTCCATTTCACGCACGGTGTCGAGCACCGCTTTGTGCTCGGTGCGCACGGTGATGATGTGCTTGCCCTTGGTGCCGGAATAGAAATGGCCTGCGCCCTTGATGGCAAGGTTGTTCGATTCGGTGGCGCCGGAGGTGAACACGATTTCTTTCGGGTCGGCGCCGACCAGCGCGGCGATCTGGCCACGCGCCTCTTCCACGGCCGCTTCGGCTTCCCAGCCATAGGGATGCGAGCGCGAAGCGGGGTTGCCGAAATGCTCGGTCAGATAGGGAATCATCTTTGCAGCGACGCGCGGATCGACCGGGGTGGTGGCGGAATAATCGAAATACAGTGTTTTCATCGTTTGGCCCAAATTGAATCGTTCAAACAGCCAGCGTCATCTTCGATGCGCGGCGGTCCTGCAGCACCTTGTCCTTGCACTCGTCCTGTTTGGCCACCAGCGTGGCCAGCGTGACATTGTCCAGATAATCGTAAATGTGGGCGTTGAGTCCCGTCCACAAGTCGTGCGTCAGGCAGCGGTGCTCGTCGTGGCAGTTTTCCTTGCCGCCGCACTGGGTCGCATCGATGGGTTCGTCGACCGCGCGGATGATGTCGGCCACGCTGACGTCTTCGAGCGAGCGGGCGAGATAATAGCCGCCGCCGGGGCCGCGCACGCTTTCGACCAGTTCGTGCCGGCGCAGGCGGCTGAACAGCTGCTCCAGATACGACAGGGATATGTCCTGACGCTCGCTGATGCCGGCCAGCGTGACCGGATTTTTGCCGCCGCGCAGCGCCAGATCCAGCATGGCAGTGACGGCGAAGCGGCCTTTAGTGGTCAATCTCATGACGTGTTCTCCCGAAATTTCGCCCGAACTATAAAATTCCCGAGCATTTCAGTCAACTATTCCTTACCTTAGTAATTTAGTCAACTATTTTGTTCAAATAGTTCGGATCGAAATCGTCCGGCTGATCCTGCCCCGCCGGCACCTCGACACCCAGTTTCTGCAACTGCGCCAGGATCAGTTCCAGCCGGTGGTCGATATGGGCCGAATGGTCGATCAGGCCGTGGATCGCCTTGACCACCGGGTCGTTCATGTCGGCCGAAATGGCGTAGGCGGAGAAACCCAGTTTCTCCGCCTGCTGGTTGCGCTGCTTTTCCGCTGCGCTGTCCAGGATGCGGGCGGGAATGCCCACCGCCGTCGCGTTGTCGGGCACGTCCTTCACCACCACGGCGTTGGAGCCGACACGCGCATTGGCGCCGATGGTGATCGGGCCGAGGATCTTGGCACCCGCCCCGACCACCACGCCGGGCAACAGGGTGGGATGGCGCTTGCCCTTGTTCCACGAGGTGCCGCCGAGCGTCACGCCGTGATACAGGGTGCAGTCGTCGCCGATTTCAGCGGTCTCGCCCACCACGACGCCCATGCCGTGGTCGATGAACACGCGGCGGCCGATGGTCGCGCCGGGATGGATTTCGATGCCGGTGAGCCAGCGGCCGAGGTGCGAGGTGAAGCGCGCCAGCCACTTCCACTGCATGCGCCACAGCTTGTGCGCCAGGCGGTGAATGAGCATGGCGTGAAAGCCGGGATAGGTGGTGACGACCTCGAAGGTCGTGCGCGCCGCCGGGTCGCGGTCGAACACGACGGCGATGTCTTCCTTGAGTTGGCTGAGCAGGTTCATGCGCTTGAGGATGCTATTTCCCAGTAATTTAGTCAACTATTCCGCGCCGCGGTTCCGCGCCCGGTTCGCGGTCTGCCTGGCCGCCTGCGCCGCGGTCAGGATGCCGCGTAGGATGTTCACTTCTTCCTTCGCCAGCCGGGTACGCGCGAACAGCCGCCGCAGCTTCAGCATCAGCTTGCCGGGCGAGCCGGGATTGAGGAACTCCAACTCGGCCAGCGCGGTTTCCAGGTGGCCGTAGAACTTCTCCACCTCGTCCCCCGTCGCCGCATCCATCTCAGGCTGCGGCCAGCTCGCATGGCCGAGCCAGGCCTGGCGGATTTCGTAGCTCAGCACCTGCACCGCAGCGGCCAGGTTGAGCGAGCTGTAGTCGGGGTTGGCGGCGATCGTCACCAGCCCCTGGCACAGGCTCAGCTCCTCGTTCGACAGGCCGCTGGTCTCGTTGCCGAACACCAGCGCCACCGGGCCGGTCTGCGCTTCGGTCAGCAAACGGAGCGACGCCTCGGACGGCGTCAGCACTTCGGCCACGATGTCGCGCCGGCGCGCCGACACCCCCAGCGCAAGCGTGGTGTCGGCGAGTGCCTCGGCCAGCGTGGCGCACACCCGCGCCTGCGCCAGCAGGTCGGTCGAACCCGCAGCCATGGCGTCGGCCTGGCTGTTCGGAAAAACGGCGGGTTCGACGAGATAAAGCTGGCTCAAGCCCATCGTCTTCATCGCCCGCGCCGCCGCGCCGATATTGCCGGGGTGGCTGGTGCGCGTCAGCACGATGCGAATATTGGCGAGAAGTTTCGGGTCTGCCGGCGTCATCAAGTAAACATCATCAAGTAAAATAGCGGCTCGTTCTTTGAATCCATTGCCAGACATCATGCATCCCATGCTCAATACGGCGGTGAAAGCCGCTCGCAAAGCCGGGGCGATCATCAATCGCGCCTCGCTCGACCTCGACCAGCTCACCGTGCGGAGCAAACAGGACCGCGATTACGTGAGCGAGGTCGATCAGATGGCCGAACGCGCCATTATCGAAACCCTGCTCGATGCCTATCCAAATCATGGGATTTTAGCAGAGGAGTCCGGCTCGGCCGACGCCAAGAACGGCGAAGACTACCAGTGGATCATCGATCCGCTCGATGGCACCACCAACTTCCTGCACGGCCTGCAGCAGTATTCGATCTCCATCGCACTCAAGCACAAGGGCCAGATCACGCAGGCCGTGGTGTACGACCCCGCGCGCAACGAACTCTTCACCGCCACCCGCGGCCGCGGTGCCATGCTCAACGACCGCCGCATCCGCGCCAGCAAGCGCAGCAAGCTCTCCGAATGCCTGATCGGCACCGGCTTCCCCTTCCGCGATTTCAGCTTCGCCGAGGCCTACATCAACATGTTCCGCGACATGATGCGCGCCACCTCCGGCCTGCGCCGCCCCGGTTCC
>CAMTWC010000032.1:0-4838 GCA_947085345.1 uncultured Gammaproteobacteria bacterium
GTAATGTGCATGTCGGCTGACGGCCATGTGGGCCGCTGTTTGGGTAGGACCTGCAGTTTGCCCGGCCGTCAGCCTCCTTCATAGTTTCAATGACTTACATAGGGCTTCCCAGCCAATTTCGGCTTAAGTAAGTGCCATTCGGTGCAGACCCCTTAAACCCGAGGGCCGCATTTGAACCACAAAGGCAAGACACAGCGGAAAAAAACAAGGACTTACATCGCGATACCCAGTCAGGTGAGCGGCCAAGTGTGGTTAGCCTAGTGATTTCTTGTCTTTCTCTGTGTCTCTGTGGTGAATGAATTACAGCGGAATGTGGTGGCGGCCCACGCTCACGCGTTTGGCCTGCGGCCCCTCGTCGGCCATCTCCTCGATGAACTTCACCTCGTCGCCCGCCTTGAGCTGGTCGAAACTGACATTCACCAGATTGTCGAAGCTGAAATACAGCTCGTTGCCGTCGGCACGCCGGATGAAGCCAAAGCCTTCCTCGGGTACCAGGCGCGCGACCAGACCGGTGAATTCCTGCGGGTGGGCTTTGGTCTCGCGGCGCAGACGCCGGGAATAGTCCTCGAGCTGGCGCTTGGCCGCATCGAACGCGTCGCGCAGGGCGACATACACATCTTCGTGCCGGTCGCGGTTCACCACGATTTCGCTGCCCGGTACGCCGATGTCGATGCGCACATTGAAGAATTTGCCCTGATGCTTGTGCTGGTGTGGCATTTCCACCACCACGCGGCAGGACATGATCGGCTCGAAAAAGCTCTCCAGCTTCTCGGCCTTTTCGCGAATATGCGTCTCGATCGCGTCGGAACGTTCAATGTCGCGAAACGTGATTTGCAGCGGCGTTTTCATCCTGTCATCCTTCCGTTCAGGTTGCGAATGAACCGGTCAGTGCCGATCCTTGTGTTTATGAGCGGTCAACTGCGGTTTTCAGGTTCGACAATGCCTACTCCCAGAAATGCCGTCTGGCCTTGCCGGCCAGTGCCCGAAGACGCTCGTAGAGCTCCCGTTCCTCCCGGCCAATCTTCTCCGGAATGCGTACCCCAATCTGCAAATACAGGTCACCCCGTCCCCTTTCACCGAATCGGGGGAGGCCCTTGTCCTGGAGGCGCAGCACGGTGCCAGCCTGGATTCCGGCCGGGACATCCACTTCGGCCTTGCCACCTTGCAGGGTAGGCACTTCCAGCTTAGTTCCCAGCACGGCATCGGGAATGGGCAGGGTCTCCTGCCGCCAGAGGTCGGCACCGTCGCGCTGGAAACGCGGGTCCGGCCGTGCATGGACGACCACATACAGGTCACCGGGTATGCCGCCGGGCTCGGGGCTCGCCATGCCCCGCCCCGCCACCCGCAGCGCCATGCCGTCCTCCACCCCGACCGGGATGGTGACCGTCAGGCTTTCGGTCTTTTCCACCTCGCCGCGACCGCCGCATTCCGGGCAAGGCTGGCCGATCTGCTTGCCGCTGCCGTGGCAGGCCGGACAGGCGCTGATCTGCCGCACCGACACGTTGCCCTTCTGCCGGGCGGTCACCTGCTGGCCGCTGCCCTTGCAGGCAGGGCATGCCTGGGGCGGCTTGCCGTCGGCGGTGCCCTGGCCATGACAACGCTCGCAGGGGGCATCGCGCCCGTAGCGCACCGTCTCCTCGCCGCCGCTCGCCACCTTCTCCAGCGGGATGGCAATGTCCACCTCGATATTGCCGCCTTGGGGCGGGCCGCGCCGGCGCCGGGAGAACAGGTCGAACAGGCCGCCGCCGAAGTCGAAACCGAAATCGAAACCGCGGAACAGGTCCTGGAAGTCGATGCCGCCGAACAGGTCCTCGGCGCTGTAGCCCGCCACACCGGCGTGGCCGCCGGCGTCGTATTCCGCGCGCTTCTTCGGGTCGGACAGCACCGCATAGGCGGCAGCGATTTCCTTGAAGCGTTCCTCGGCCCCCGGCTCCTTGTTGCGGTCCGGGTGGTACTTCAGGGCGAGACTGCGGAAGGCATCCTTGATGGCCCTGGCATCGGCGTCCCGCGGGACGCCGAGCACCTCGTAGTAGTCGCGCTGCTGGTCGGGTGTGATGGCGGGGGTTCCTTGTGAAAATCAGTTATCCGCAGATTGCGCAGATTTACGCAGATTGGAAATCAAGAACACATGACATCGTCTTGATGTTGAATGACTTTATCTGTGGCCATCTGTGAAATATGCGGATAAGTCAGGGGGTCTCCTTGTACTCCGCGTCCACCACCTTGCCCCGCGGGCCCGAGCCGGACGGCCGGGCCTCTCCAGAGGGTTCGTAGGGGGAAGGATTGCCGCCGGGGTACTTGGTCTCGGCATAGGGGCCGGCACTCGGGGTCTGGGCATAGATCACCGCGCCGGCTTCCTTGAGCAGTTTTCTCAGGGCCTCGGCCTTCTCCGATGCGGCAACGGCATCCTTGCGGCTATAGGCCTCCTTGGTCTCCCGCATCGCGGTCTGGATCCTGCCCTTCAACTCGTCGGTGAGCTTGTCGGCGAAGTCGGCCAGCATCTTCTCCGCCTGATAGCAGGCGGCATCGGCCTCGTTGAGTTTATCCACGTCCTCGCGCCGCTTCTTGTCGGCCTCTGCATACTGCTCCGCTTCCTTGATCATGCGTTCCTTGTCCGCCGCGTTGAGCCGGGTGGAACCGGTGATGCGGATGCTCTGCGACTTGCCGGTGGCAGTGTCCCTGGCGGTGACGTTGAGAATGCCGGAGGCGTCGATGTCGAAGGTGACCTCGATCTTGGGCACCCCCCGGGGCGCGGGCGGCAGGCCGTCGAGGTTGAATTCCCCCAGGCTCACGTTGTCTGCCGACATCGGCCGCTCGCCCTGGAACACGTGGATGGTGACCGAGGTCTGCATGTCGGCGGCGGTGGTGAATATCTCACTCTTTTTCACCGGCACCGGGGTGTTGCGGGCGATCAGCGGGGTGGCCACGCCGCCCAGGGTCTCCACGCCCAGTGTGAGCGGGGTGACATCCACCAGCACGATCTCGCCCAGCCCCGCCTCGCCGGCCAGCACGCCGGCCTGGATCGCCGCGCCGCTCGCCACGCACTCCATCGGGTCGACGCCCATTTCCGCCTTGCGCCCCATCATCTCCTCGAAGAAGGCACGCACCGCGGGCATGCGCGTAGGACCGCCGACGAAGACGATGCGGTCGATGTCCTTCGGCTGCATGCCGGCATCGCGCAGGGCCTGCTCGACCGGCCCGCGGCATCGCTCGATCACCGGACGCACGATGCGCTCGAGGTCGGTACGGGAAAGGTCCATCTCCAGGTGTTTGGGCTCGCCGCCCACCGCGGCGATGTAGGGCAGGCTGATGTGCGCGCTGGTGCCGGCGGACAGCTCGATCTTGGCCATCTCCGCGGCTTCCTTGAGCCGGGCCATGGCCTTGGCGTCGCCGCGCAGGTCCACGCCTGTCGCCAATTGAAAGCGCTCGGCCAGGGCCTCGATCAGCCGCCCGTCCATGTCGGTGCCGCCCAGCCGGGTGTCGCCGGAGGTGGCCTTGACCTCGAACACCCCTTTGCCGAACTCCATGATGGTGACGTCGAGCGTGCCGCCGCCGAAATCGATCACCGCGATCCTGAGCTCCTGGCCTGCCCGGTCGAGCCCGTAGGCGAGCGCCGCGGCGGTGGGCTCGTTGACCAGGCGCACCACCTCAAGGCCGGCGATCTTGCAGGCATCCTTGGTGGCGCTGCGCTGGTTGTCGTCGAAGTAGGCGGGGACGGTAACCACCGCCTGCGTCACCGCCTCGCCCAGAAAGGCCTCGGCGTCACGCTTGATTTTCTGCAGCAGGAAGGCGGAAAGCTGTTCGGGGGTGAACGACTTGTCGCGCAGCGTGATGGTTTCGCGCTGCCCCATCCTGCGCTTGAAGGCGGTGGCCGTGCCCTCCGGATTGGCGGCCGCCTGGCGCCGGGCCGGCTCGCCCACCAGCATCTGGCCGTCGGCGGTAACCGCCACGTAGCTGGGGAAGGCCTTGCCGCCCAGGCTCACGCCCTCGGCGCTGGGGATAATGACGGGACGACCGCCGCGCAGGACGGCGGCGGCGGAGTTGGACGTGCCCAAATCGATGCCGATGATGGCCATGATGCTTCTCCTTTTCTTGTTTTCAATCTAGCCCATGCCGATGGCGGGATTGCGTTTTCCGCCTAGCGGGTCAACACAATCGGGCATTCGATTTCGTCCAGCACCCGCTCGAAGCCTGCCTGTCTGAGGAAGCGTTCGCGATCGGCCAGCACCAGGCAGCCTGCCACTTCGCGCCGGGCTGCCTGGATCAGACCGGATTCATCCAACGTCGGCAGCCATACGCATCGGCCGGTAGCCCTCCGTTCCATGAGCGCGGACTGGGCGGCCGCGCAGGCCGCCTGATACGCGTCCTCGCTTGCTGCACTGACCAGCAGAACCAGTTCGGCGCCGTTGCGGCGCGCCAGCATGACGCCCATCGCCAGGTTGCTGGCGGAGGCCGGAATTGCCTCGAACAGCACCAGCACCGGCCCCACGCGTGGCTGCGATGGCCTGTCGACCAGGCGGGTCGTCCGGGTAACCGCCACGACTCTGCTGCCGGTCTGCTTGCCCAGCACGACCAGGTCGAACGAATGCGCCAGCGTGCTCACCTCGGCAGACACCCTGCCGCGCGCCACCCGGAAAGACCAGCGCAGGCGCTGGCGTCCTGCCGCCTCGGCCAGCAGGCGCTGCATGGCTTCCGCCTCGTGCCGCCAGGCCCACTCCACCTCCCCCTGCGACAGCGGGCGCCCCGAACCCGTCAGCACGCTGAATTCGCGTGCAAAAGGCAGGCCGAACAGGTGAGATCGGAAGAGCACACGTCTGAACTCCAGTCACCCGACAGAC
>CAMTWC010000033.1:0-7760 GCA_947085345.1 uncultured Gammaproteobacteria bacterium
GGCTTCCGCGATATGACGTACTTCAAGCTCAAGATATTCCAGTTAAACACCAAGGACACGCCGTCATTCCTCTACAACCGCGTGTCGACAGCACCGTCGCTAACACGCTTGTCTACCGTAGGAAAACCGTGAAGAGCCAATAATTTGAACATTACCCAGCCTTCCAGGCCCGAACCCACACCATGCCGATTGTCACCCTGTCTGCCGCCGATCTCCGCCTGACGCTCGACCCCGCCTCGCTGGGATTCGCGGACACCTCCGAATTGATGGAGGAACCGCTGCCGTGGATCGGCCAGGCACGCGCCGAGGCCGCTGCGCGTTTCGGCTTGGGCATGGACCAGCCCAACTACAACCTGTTCGTGCTGGGCGAGGTGGGCAGCGGCCGTTCCTCGCTGCTCAAGCAGGCGATGCACGAGGTGGCGGCGGGCAAGCGGGTGCCGCCCGATCTCTGTTATCTGCACAACTTCGACGCGCCCGAACGGCCGCTGGCGCTGCGCCTGCCAGCCGGCGAGGGGCGGCTGCTGCGGCAGTCGCTGGCGCAGGCGGTGAAGACGCTGCAAAGCGAAATCCCGCAGCGGCTGGAAGGTCAAGATTACAAGGCCGAGAGCGAGCGCATCGAGAAGGCCTGGAAGGACGATGTGGCGCGGCACTATGCCGAGTTGAGGGCGTTTGCCGAGGCGCGCAGCTTTTCGCTGCACCGCGAGGCCGGGCGCATGGTGTTCACGCTGACCGGCAAGAAGGGCCAGGCGCTCACCGAGGACGAGGTGCTGGCGCTGCCGAAGGCGCGCCGGGCGGCGGTGGAGCAGGCCGAACAGGAACTGCGCGCCGAGATCACCCGCTACATCGAGAAAACCCAACCGCTGGAGCGCGCGATGAACGAGGCGCTGGCGGCGCTGCGGCGCCAGGTGGTGAAGCCTCTCGTCGAACGCGAACTGCAGGCGATCCGCACCGGGTTGAAGAAGCAGATCAAGGACGCCGCCAAGCTCAACGCCTGGCTCGACGCGCTGGAGCAGGACGTGTTCGACAACCTGGAACTGTTCAACGGCGGCGAGGACGATGAAGACCGGCAGGAGGCGCTGAATTCCGTGCTGTCTCGCTACCGCGTCAACCTGGTGGTCGACAACGGGGGATTGACCGGCGCGCCGGTGATCGTCGAGGACAACCCACTGTTCCGCGCCTTGTTCGGTAGCATCGAATACCAGTCCGAAAACGACGTGCTGGTGACCGACTTTTCGCGCATCCGCGCCGGCAGCCTGCTGCAGGCGCACGGCGGCTTCCTGATGCTGCACCTGCGCGATGTGCTGGCCGATGCGCTGGTGTGGGAGAAACTGCGGCGCTTTTTGCGCAGCGGGCGGCTGCAGATCGAGGAGCCGGGCGTGTCGTTCTCGCCGATCGCCGCAGTGTCGCTGGTGCCGGAGGCGGTCGACATCGAGGTCAAGATCGTGCTGGTCGGTTCGCGCGAGCAGTACTACGATCTGCAGGAGGCAGCGCCTGAATTCGCCCGCCACTTTCGCGCCAAGGTCGATTTCGCCGACAGCTTCGTCGCCAGCACCGACACCCGCCGCGCCTCGGCGATTTTCGTCGCCCATGCCTGCCGCGAGTTCGGCCTGCCGCATTTTTCGGCGGCGGCGGTGGCGCGCCTGCTCGAGGAATCGCACCGCGAGGCTGGCGACCAGGCGCGCGAGAGCGCGATTTTCGCCCGCACCGAGGCGATGGTGATGGAGAGCGCCGCGATCTGCCGGGCACGCGGGCCGTGCCTGGTGACGGCGGCGGACGTCGAGGCGGCGCTCGCGGCGCACACCGCGCGGCACGATTACCCCGAGCAGCGCCTGCGCGAGGGGATTGCCGAGGGCGACGTGCTGATCGAATTCACCGGCGAGCGGGTGGGCCAGTTGAACGGCCTCACCCAGATCGACCTCGGCGATTACCGCTTCGGCCTGCCGGTGCGACTGTCGGCGCGCACCTACGCCGGCGAGGACGGCCTGCTCAACATCGAGCGCGAGGTGGAGCTGTCCGGCCCCATCCACGACAAGGGCGTGTTCATCCTGCAGAACTACCTGGCGGCGCTGTTCGCGCATCTGGCGCCGCTCTCGCTCAACGCCTCCATCGTGTTCGAGCAGCAGTACCACGAGGTTGAGGGCGATTCCGCGTCGTGCGCCGAACTCTATGCGCTGCTGTCGGCGCTGTCGGGCCTGCCCGTCAGGCAGGGTATCGCCGTCACCGGCGCGGTCAACCAGCACGGTGAAGTGCTGCCGGTGGGCGGCATCAACGAAAAGATCGAGGGCTGGTTCCGCGTGTGCGAGGCCGGTGGGCTGGACGGCAGCCAGGGGGTGCTGATCCCCGCGCGCAACCGCCGCCACCTGATGCTGGCGCCGCGGGTGGTGGCAGCGGTCGCGGAGGGGCGCTTCCATATCCATGCCGCGGGGCATGTGAGCGCGGGCATCGAACTCTTGACCGGGGTGGCGGCGGGCGAGCCGGACGCGGCCGGCCACTATCCCCACGGCAGCGTGCTGGGGCACGCGCAGGACGCGCTGCTGGCGTACCGCCGTGCCTGTCAGCTGATGGAGCATCCCAAGCCGCCGCGCCGGCATTTTCGCTCCGCCGGCCGCTCGCAGCGGCGCTAATCCCATGCGCATGCAGGCGGGGTGGACTATAGTGAAAGCCGTTCAACCGTATTGCAAGGAGCCGATCATGAACGCATTGCATCGCATGGAACGTTTTCTCGACGAGCACATGATTCCGTTCGATATTGTGGCGCATCCGCACACGCAGAGCAGCGCCGAAACCGCGCGCGCAGCGGAGCTGGATGCCAGCCGCCTCGCCAAGGGTGTGCTGCTGGATGGCGCAGGCTGCCAGATGGTGGCGATGATTCCCGCCGACCAGGAAATTCACCTCGGCAAACTGGGGCAGGATATCGGCATGGAAGTCAGCCTGGCTGACGAGGCCAGCGTAAGTCGCCTGTTCAGCGAGTGCGAGCCCGGTGTGGTGCCGGGCCTGCCGAATGCCTGGGGCGTGGAAATGGTGTGGGACGACGCGTTGCTGGAAAAGCCGGATGTGTATCTGGAAGCCGGCGACCACGAACGTCTGCTGCATATCGAAACCCGCTACCTGCGCGAGGTGTTCGGCGACGCCCCGCATTGCCACTTCAGCCAGCCGCGGATGCTGCACCACTGAGCGGCGGGCTTGCGGGGGCGCCATCGCAGGGATGGCGCTGTCCGGATTTTGCGGAGTGTGATATGAATGGGGCAGGCGCTGCGTGCGCCGAACGATCCCCCGTCCCGACTGTCTTCATGCCGTGAACCGAAACGCTCCCGACAATCCACACCAGCGCCTGGGGCGGGGGATGGCCCTGGTCGCCAGCCTGCTGGTGCTGGGCCTGTTTTATCTCTACTTCGAAAACAGCCTGCAGGCGCGCACCAACCCCAATCGCCAGCTGCAGATCGCGCCGGGCAGCGAACTGGTGCTGAAGCGCAGCCGCGACGGCCACTATGTCTTTCCTGGCACCATCAACGGCCAGCCGGTCACCTTCCTGCTCGATACCGGCGCCACACTGGTGTCGGTGCCGGCGCACCTGGGGGCAGAACTGGGCTTGAAGGCAGGCGCGCCGCAACAGGCCATTACCGCCAACGGCACGGTCACCACCCGGGGCACCCGGGTCGATGCGCTGGCTTTCGGCCCGTTCGAGATCAGGGGGGTGCCCGCCAGCCTCAACCCCGGAATGGGGGGCGATCAGGTGTTGCTGGGAATGAGCGTGCTGAAGCATCTGGAGTTCACCCAGCGTGGCGACACCCTGATATTGCGTGCGCTCGGAACTTGATGGAAAAAACGCTTGGACACTCCAGTCATCTGTGCTATTAATACGCCCATCTGTTGGATTCAAGCTTTAATTGCCGTACCTCTGGTAAGCGTTTTCCTTGAAATTCGATTGATAGGGCATGTTGCCCAATTTTTTAGATAGATAGGAAACAAGATGGAAACGGGTACTGTTAAGTGGTTCAACGATGCAAAAGGTTTTGGCTTCATCACCCCGGATAACGGCGGCGAAGATCTGTTTGCACACTTCTCTGCAATCAACTCCAGCGGCTTCAAATCCCTGCAGGAAAACCAGCGCGTCAGCTTCGAAGTGACCACTGGCCCCAAGGGCAAGCAAGCTTCGAACATCCAGGTCGTGTCGTAATCCTTCCGACCTGATGTGAAGAACCCCGGTTCGCCGGGGTTTTTTTATGTGTGTCTTTCGAGTGTGAACGCCCATGGCGCTTAAAGCCACCATCTATAAAGCCGACCTGCAGATTGCCGACATGGACCGCCATGTCTACGGCGACCATGCGCTGACCATCGCGCGCCATCCTTCCGAAACCGACGAACGCATGATGGCGCGGGTGCTCGCCTATGCGCTGTATGCCCAGGATGGCATTGCCTTCACCAAGGGACTGTTCGACGTCGACGAGCCGGAAGTGTGGGTGAAAAACCTGGCCGGCGAGATCACCCTGTGGATCGACCTCGGCCAGCCCGACGACGCGCGCATTCGCCGCGCCTGCAGCCGCGCCGACCAGGTCGTGGTGCTGTGCTACAGCAGCTGCGAGGTGTGGTGGAAGCAGATCGCCAGCAAGCTCACGCGCTTTTCCAATCTGACTGTGCTTCAGCTGCCCGCCGAAACCAGCCGGGCGCTGGCCGCGCTGGCCGAACGCAGCATGCGCCTGCAGTGCATGGTGCAGGATGGCGAAATCTGGATCAACACGGACACGCAGAGTGTTCCGGTGAAGCTGATCCGGCTCCAAGCGGCAGCCTGAAGTCGGCGGGGTAGCATTGCGTCATCTTTTGTCATTCCGGCGGACGCCGGAATCCAGATTTGCAATCGACTGGACCCCGGCGTCCGCCGGGGTGACAGCTGGTTTGGTGACACCCTGCCCAGCCAGACTGATTTATTTCTCGGGCGGGCAGTTCCTGATACAGACCGTTTCGCTCACCCGCTGGCCGCCGCAGCCGAGAAAACAGGCGTCGTAGGCGGGCAGGCAGGCGCGTCCCTGGGCATCGGCCAGCGGAATCAGGCGCACGGTCGTCTGGTACTGTAGCGTGGCGCAGCCCACCATCACGGCGGACAGGGCCAGCGCGACGAAGGAAAGGGGCAGGGCAGGCAGAGGTGCATCGGGCAATCCGGACGAACCATGCTTACTCGAAGCATAGGCTTTTTTACGGATTACAAGGGGGCGAGAAAGCGTCCTTCGAGTTCCCGCAGATTGAGTTCCTGCAGGATCTGCCGCAGGCGTTCGCGCGCGTTGCGGCGCGGCGTGCTGGTGCGGGTGGCGACGATGAGCTCGTTCTTCAGCGAGTGCTCCCAGCCGACCAGTTCGGTGACCGTGACCTGGTAGCCGTGCGATTCCAGCTGCAGGCAGCGCAGCACGTTGGTGAGCTGGCTGCCGAATTCGCGGGTGTGGATCGGGTGGCGCCAGATTTCCGACAGCGGTGTTTTGCCAAAGGATTCATGCTTGTTCTTGCGCAGCACCGCCGCCACCTCGGCCTGGCAGCACGGCACCAGCACGATGTGGCGGGCCTGCTTGGCGAGCGCGAACTGGATGGCGTCGTCGGTCGCGGTGTTGCAGGCATGCAGCGCGGTGACGATGTCGATGGCGGCCGGCAATTGATCCGAGCGGATCGAATCAGCCACCGTCACGTTGAGGAAGGACATGCGCGGAAAGTCCAGCCGGGCCGCCAGTTCGCGCGATTTCTCCACCAGTTCGTCGCGCGTTTCGATGCCGTAGATGTGGGCGCTGGCGCGATCCTTCAGGTACAGGTCGTACAGGATGAAACCCAGGTAGGACTTGCCGGCGCCGTGGTCGGCCAGCGTCAGGGTGTCCTGCCGGCCCAGCACGTCGTCGAGCAGCGGCTCGATGAAATGGCACAGGTGATAGACCTGCTTCAGCTTGCGGCGGCTGTCCTGGTTGAGCTTGCCGTCGCGCGTCAGGATGTGCAGTTCCTTCAAGAGCTCGATCGACTGGCCGGGGCGCAATACTTCCGCCAGCGGGTCGGCGTAGGCCGTTTTCGGTGCATGTGCGGCAGAGGGAGTGGGGCGCTTCATGGTCGGGAAATGGCAGGGGGAGGCCGAAGGGTATCAAAACCACCGGTATGGCAGAACCGCTTCGTATAATGCCGCCTTGCTGAAAGGGCTTTACCGTGTCCATTGTCAATATTTCCTGCTACAAGTTCGTCACCCTCGCCGACCGCGAGGCCTTGAAATCCGACCTCACCGCGCGCTGCCAGGCGCTTGATCTGAAGGGCACCATCCTGCTTGCACCCGAGGGCATCAACGTGTTCCTCGCGGGTTCGCGCGCGGCGATCGATGCCATCGTCGCGCACTTGCGGGCCGATCCGCGCTTCGCCGATCTGCAGCCTAAGGAAAGCCTGTCCGCCGAACCGCCGTTCAGAAAGATGCGGGTGCGGCTGAAGAAGGAAATCATCACCATGAAGCATCCGCTGATCCGCCCGGAAGCGGGCCGCGCGCCCTCGGTGGCCGCCGCCACGCTGAAGCAGTGGCTGGATCGCGGGGTGGACGACGAAGGCCGCCCGGTGGTGATGCTGGATACGCGCAACGACTACGAAGTGGCAGCGGGGACCTTCGACAGCGCGGTCGATTACGACATCGGCATCTTCAGCGAATTTCCGTCGCGCCTGGCCGAACATTGCGCCGACTATGCCGGCAAGACCGTGGTGTCGTTCTGCACCGGCGGCATCCGCTGCGAAAAGGCCGCCATCCACATGAGGGCCATCGGCATCGAGCGGGTGTACCAGCTCGAAGGCGGGATTCTCAAGTATTTCGAGGAGGTGGGCGGTGCGCACTACCACGGCGACTGCTTCGTGTTCGACGAGCGCGAGACGCTGAGCGCGGATTTGCAGCCGGCGGCGGGGCGGGTGCATCGGTGAGGGCTGAAACCGGCCAGAAGCGGAGGTTCAGGCTGAGTTGGGGCGACCGTCCCTTGTTCGGTCTCAACCGACGTTCGCTTGCATCGCGGAATTGTTTGCGAATAACCAGAATGTGGAAGTCGGATGAATTTACGCTCTCGGCAAGTGAGATGGTTAAGAACATTTGATGGACGTCCGTTCAGTATTTGATGGCAGCCATTGATTAAATGCACGCCCGCTTGATTAAGGAAGTTCTGAACAAGTCGCACCCCGGCGAAAGCCGGGGTCCAGATGCTTGATTTGACTGGATTCCGGCTTTCGCCGGAATGACAAATGTGGACTTGTTAAGATGGTATGGACGCCTCCCCCCGGCAACGGGGCGCTGTCGGTAGCCAGGAAGAGAGGGGATGGATCCTCGCTGCGACGGCATCTGGGTGCCAAAGTGGAAATGTCGTAACCCACCACTTGAATAGGAGGATCCGAAATGAAGCATAGCGTGATTGGCATGGATATCGCCAAACAGGTATTCCAGTTGCACAGCGTCGATTCCGAAACCGGCGAGGTCGAGCGCATCAAGCTGCGCCGTGACGAAGTGCTGCCCTATTTCGCTGGTCGAACGCCGGTCCTGGTCGCCCTTGAAGCCTGCGGTAGCGCCCACTGGTGGGCACGCAAGCTGGTCGAGTTGGGCCACGATGTACGGCTCCTGGCTCCCAGGAGCGTGCGGCCCTTCGTGCTGCGTAACAAGACCGATGCGGCCGACGCGCGTGCCATCTGGACGGCGGCGCAACAACCCGATGCACGTTTCGTGGCGGTGAAGTCCGAGACTCAGCAAGCGATCCTGGCGTTGCACCGCCTGCGTGCCC